>JAISRI010000194.1 GCA_031273735.1 Helicobacteraceae bacterium | reverse complement strand
TAAGCCGAAGATCGCTTATTCGCTCAAATCCTTTACGTCCCTTAAACCCTCTTACTCCTTGCCATAGATAATCCGTTTGCATCGGTTTCCTTTGACGGCTGGTATTCTGTTTGCCTTATCTATTAGCCTTATTTACCTAGCCAGACTGCCAAAGGTTAGGGACTAGGACAAAGACTTGACAAAAGAGCCAATTTTTGGCATAATCTCTATAAAATCGATACAGATTAAGGAATTAGGTGCGAATATTGGACTTGGTTGGAAATACGCCGCTCCTTGAGATCAAAACTCTAATCGAACCAGACGGCGCAAGAGTATTTGCCAAAGCGGAGTTTCTAAATCCTTCGGGTTCGGTTAAAGATCGAGCCGCAAAAGCGATGATTCTCGATGGGATTGAGCGCGGTAAACTCTCGTATGGCAAGGATATTATCGACGCGACAAGCGGCAATACGGGCATTGCATACGCTATGTTTGGCGCGGCGCTTGGCTTTGGCGTAAAAATATTTCTACCCTCTAACGCCTCAATCGAGCGCAAAAAGACAATGGAACATTTTGGCGCACAGATTGTGCAGACCGATCCGCTGGAAGGCTCCGACGGCGCGTTTTTGCTTGCGCAAGCCGAAGCCCAAAGATATCCGGAGCGCTATTTCTATCCAAATCAATATCACAACGAGGCTAATCCTTTGGCGCACTATTACGGCACGGGCGAAGAGATACTAAAACAAAGCGAAGGCAAGGTTACGCACTTTATTTGCGCTATGGGAACAAGCGGCACGTTTATCGGCGTTGCAAGACGACTTAAGGAACGCAACGCGGACATTCGGACGATCAGCGTTCAACCCAATTCGCCTTTTCATGGCATAGAGGGTACCAAACATCTGCAATCGACGCTTCGTTCGGGCTTCTTTGACGAAGGACTTGTCGATTCATATATGGAGGTCAGTACCGAGCACGCCTATCAAACGACAAAAGCGCTTGCGCTAAAAGAGGGCATTTACGTCGGCGCCAGTTCGGGGGCGAACGTATATGCCGCCTCAAGGCTTGCGGCGACGCTACCAAAGAGCGCGATCGTCGTTACGATACTAGCCGACAACGGCAACCGCTACGCCTCAGAGAGTTTTTGGAGCGCGGCGTGATCGCCATTAACAAAGAGATAGAAACCGCGCTCAGGCTACAAGCGGAGCGGACATACCCAAACGAGTGTTGCGGTTTTTTGCTGGGCGAAATTGAAGCCGATCAGACGCGCGCGATTAAGCGGCTACTGCCTATCGATAACTCTCGCGAGGACGAAGAGCGTTTTCACCGTTTTCTCATCGCTCCGGAGGATTTTTTGGTAGCCGAAAAAACGGCGCGATCGCTAGAGTTGGACATTTTGGGCATATACCATTCGCACCCAAACGCAAAAGCGCAACCGTCTGGCTATGATCTAGATTTCGCGCTACCGTTTTACTCGTATATAATTACGTCGGTTTATGAGGGCAAGAGCGCCGATATAAATAGTTTCAGATTAAACGACTATGATCGCCAATTTGATAAGGAGGAGATTTCATGGCGGTAACGATAGAGATACCAACGGCGTTAAGAGCCTTTTGCGACGGCAACAAGAGCGTTAGCGTAGAGGCGAAAAACGTAGGAGAAGCGATCAAAGAGCTTGCCGCGCAACGCCCCGCGATTGCAAAGCACCTGTATAACGAGTCGGGCGAGTTGCGAAACTATATCAACATATTTTTGGGCGATACAAATATCAAATCGCTCGAGGATCAAAAAACTGCGCTGAACGACGGCGCGACGTTGATTTTAGTTCCGGCGATCGCGGGCGGTCTTTGATGAGTTCCGAGCTTTCGCTTGAGGAGATCGGGCGATACAGCCGACATCTGCTCTTAAAAGAGGTAGGTTTAGAGGGGCAGCAAAAACTTAAAAACGCCAAGGTTTTGATTGTCGGCACGGGCGGTTTAGGCGCGCCGCTGGCGCTCTATCTTGCCTCCGCGGGCGTAGGGACAATTGGGCTTGTAGATTTTGACGTAGTGGAGGAATCAAACCTGCAACGACAGGTGATCCACTCTACGCGCGACGTCGATCGCCCCAAAGTGGCAAGCGCCAAAGATCGCATAAAGGGCATAAACCCGTTTATAACGGTAAACACTTACAACACGCGCATTACAAGCGAAAACGCGTTGGAGATCATTCAAAACTACGACATTGTAGCCGACGGCACGGATAACTTTCCAACCCGCTATCTCCTAAACGACGCGGGGGCGCTGTTAGGCAAACCGATCGTCTATGGTTCGATCTTTCAGTTTGACGGACAAGTTTCCGTTTTTCACGCCAAAGAGGGTCCTTGCTATCGTTGCCTCTATCCGGAGCCGCCTCCCGTAGGGCTTGTGCCAAGTTGCGCGGAGGGAGGCGTGCTGGGCGTACTTCCCGGTATTGTCGGCAGTATGCAGGCAAGCGAGGTTATTAAACTGATCGTCGGCGCTAACAAGGAGGATACGCTTATAGGCAGATTGCTTTTTGTAGACGCGTGGCATGTGAAGTTTCGAGAGCTTATGATCGACAAAGATCCCTCCTGCCCGATCTGCTCGTCTAAAGCGACGATTACAAAGCTTATAGATTACGAGGAGTTTTGCGGATTAGGAGAGTATAATGCCGCCGCAAACGAGATCGAACAGATCGCCCCGCAAGAGCTTAAAGCGCGCATTGACAACGGCTATAAGCAACAGATTGTCGATATACGCGAACCGCACGAGCTCGCTATCGTAAAGTTTCCAAACGCGGTAACGATTCCAATCGGGCAGCTTACGCGCAGAATCGACGAGCTAGACGAGTCGATCGACGCGGTTTTTGTGTGCAAGGTCGGATCGCGTAGTCAGTTCGCCATTGAAACGCTTAAAAACGCGGGCTACAAAGGGCGGCTGATCAATTTAGAGGGCGGACTTAACGCTTGGGCGCAAAAGATCGACCCGTCGATTCCAATTTATTAAACAAAAGGGAGAAAAAATGGCTGAAAAACCATTAAACGCTTTGAGTTTCGAGGCGGCAAAAAACCTTGCCAATACCGTTAAAACCGCGCCTATTTACGGCGCGCTCACTCCGCGATGGCTGACCAAAGTTTTGGAGTTCAAAGGGCTAGAAAACGGCGTATTTCGCGTTAACAGAGTCGTAGAGGGCGATACGCCTTTAGACGTGCTATGCGGACACGACCTTAAAAAATTAAACATTCCGGTAGGTTTTGTCGATTACGAAACCAAACCGCGCGAGTATGTACTGAACTCCATAAGCGCGATTATCAACGTCGATACCCGTATAGCGGATCTCTACGGCAAACCATACGATCAGATCGAAGAGCAACTAAACCTTGCGATCGAGAGCGTTAAAGAGCGTCAAGAGAGCCAAATTATCAATAACGACGAATACGGATTGTTAAAAAACGTCCCCGCTTCGCAAAGGATCGTTACGCGACAGGGCAGACCTATGCCCGACGATCTTGACGAGTTGCTGACCAAAGTATGGAAATCGCCCAGCTTCTTTTTGGCGCACCCAAGGGCAATTGCCGCGTTTGAACGCGAATGCACAAGACGCGGCGTGCCTCCGACGACGATCAATATCGCGGGCGGAACGTTTATCACGTGGCGCGGCGTGCCGCTCATACCTACGGACAAACTCTTTGTCGACGGACTGAAAAAGCCAAAATCCCAATCTGGCAAAACCTCCATTTTGCTCGTTCGCACGGGCGAAGCGAATCGGGGAGTAATCGGGCTTTATCAGACGGGATTGGCTTCCGAACGTTCTCGCGGGCTTTCGGTGCGCTTTAGGGGTATTAACGATAACGGCGTGGCTAGTTATCTGCTTTCGCTCTATTGCTCTACGGCAATTTTAGCCGACGACGCGATTGCCGCGCTTGACGAGGTAGAAGTAGGCGATTACTATGACTACAGCAAATAGTCTTTACGATCTCGCCTCTTACGGACTGCCAAGCGAAGCGGAACTGGAAAAGTTAGCGGCGCGTTATTTTCCAGAGCTTACGCCTTTTGAATCGGAGGCAAGCGGCGCGGATCTGAAAACCTACGCGCCAAAGGCGTTAGGCGATTACGAAAAAGAGAGCGCCTACGTTTCAAAACCTAGTCGATACGGCGCGGTAGGCGCAAGAAACATAGATTCGATCCGCGCCGATTTTCCCATTTTGAACCAACGGTTAGGGGCAAATCAACTAGTTTGGTTTGACAACGCGGCGACTACCCAAAAGCCTCAATCGGTTATCGATCGCCTCTCTTACTTTTACGCCTACGAAAACTCCAATATCCACCGCGCCGCGCACGATCTTGCCGCGCGCGCTACGGACGCTTACGAAGAAGCAAGGCTGAAAACCGCTCGGTTTTTGGGCGCTCCAAGCGCCGAGTCGATCGCGTTTGTTCGCGGAAGCACGGAAGGTATCAACCTCGTAGCGCGCTCGTTTGTCAAACCGAAACTAAAAGAGGGCGACGAGATCGTCCTGACGGTACTCGAACACCACGCGAATATCGTGCCGTGGCAGATTATCGCGCAGGAAACTGGCGCGTTATTACGCGTTGCGCCGGTTGATGAAAGCGGACAGATTATTCTCTCGCAATACGCCAAACTTTTCAATTCGCGCACGAAATTTGCCGCGTTTACGCACGTATCCAACGCGCTTGGCACAATCGTGCCCATTGAAGCGCTCGTCTCTATCGCGCATAGTTACGGCGTTAAAACGCTCATTGACGCCGCGCAGAGCGTTTCGCATATTCCGCTTAACGTCGCGGCGCTGGACGCGGATTTTTTGGTTTTTTCAGGACATAAGATATACGCTCCCACAGGCATTGGCGCGCTCTATGGCAAAAGAGAGCTTTTGGAAGAGGCGGACGTATATCAGGGCGGCGGCAATATGATCGCCGACGTAACCTTTGAACGCACGATCTATCAAAAGCCGCCCGCGAAGTTTGAGGCGGGTACTGGTAGTATCGCCGACGCGGCGGGCTTGGGCGCGGCGCTTGATTATGTTTCGTCGATCGGGCTTGAAAATATCTTCGCTTACGAACACGCGTTGTTAGAATACGGCGCTAGGGAGCTGAAAACCGTCAGAGGGCTTAGGCTTATTGGAACCGCCGATCATAAAACCAGCATACTCTCGTTTGTAATCGACGGTTTTTCAAACGAACGGGTTGGAAAGTTTCTAAACTCCAAAGGGATCGCCGTTAGAAGCGGGCACCACTGCGCGCAACCGGCGCTACGAAATTTTGGCTTAGAGGGTAGCGTCCGCCCGTCGATCGCTTTTTATAACACTTTTGAAGAGATCGATTATTTGATAGAAAGTTTGCGCGAGTTAACAAGAACTTTCTAGCGTTATGAAAACGCGGGCGTTTTCGCGCCCGCTTTCTATTAAAACCGACGCTTTCTCCTATCGTTTCGCTTGCAAAAGCCCCGAGTTTAGACGCGATCGCGAAGCTACGCGGCAAGAATATCCGCCTCTTTTGTTCGATCGTAAAATGGCGCGGGAATTAGACAAGGATCAATTTTTTTAGCTCGTATTTAAGCGACGATTACGCTAAAGTTGCGCAAAAAATAATTAAGGATTTACAATGTCGTTATTTATTACAGAAGATTGCATCGCCTGCGACGCTTGTGTTGACGAATGCCCAAACGGAGCGATCGCGCAGGGCGATCCTATCTACGTTATCGATTCCGATCTCTGTTCGGAGTGCGCGGACTATCACGACGATCCCGCATGCGTCGCGGTCTGCCCTACGGATTGCGTTGCGGTCGATCCGGACAGCGTCCAAAACCTCAGTTTTTAGGCGTTTTTGGGTAAAAAAGCGTCCCGTTTCAAAGCGTTTAAGTATAGGTTATGTAAAAAGCGGCGTTCAAATGTAGTATTAAGGATTAAAATATGTCTTTGCTCATCGCTGAAGATTGCATCGCCTGCGACGCTTGTGTTGACGAATGTCCAAACGGCGCGATTGAAGAGGGCGACCCCGTTTATATCATCGATCCAGACTCTTGTACGGAGTGCGTCGGATACTACGACGAACCCGCATGCGTCGCGGTCTGTCCCGTCGATTGCATTATTCCCGATCCAGACAACGTCGAAAGCGCCGAAGAGCTTTCCTTGAAATATCAAAATATGCAAAAAGAGGAGTAGCGTGGCGCGAATTACCGCCGTTATAGACTTGGGATCGAATAGCGCGAGAATGGCGATCTTTGAGCGCACCAGCCGCTATGGATTTCATCTTTTAACGGAGGTTAAATCGCGGGTAAGGATCGCCGAAAACGCCTACAAAAACGGCGGGCTTTTGCAGAGCGCCGCGATCGAACGCGCTATCGGAGCGCTAACAGATTTCGCCTCGATCGCCAAATCCTACGGCGCGCGTAAAATTATCGCGATCGCCACCAGCGCGACGCGCGACGCGCCAAATAAAGCGGAGTTTTTAAGAGCGGCGCGCGACGCAAGCGGCTTGCAAATCCGCGCGATCGACGGCAAAGAAGAGGCGCGGCTTGGCGGCGTAGCGGCGGCGAATCTGCTCGCGTTCAAAGAGGGCGTTACGATCGACGTCGGCGGCGGCTCTACGGAGTTCGCTCTGATCAAAGAGGGCAAGATCGCCGATACGATCTCGTTTAACTTAGGGACGGTGCGGCTTAAAGAGCTTTTTTTCGACGAGAAAAAGGGCGCAAAGGAAGCCGCGCGCTTCGTTTTGGACACGCTCGAACCGCTGAAGGGCGCGTTTGCATGTTCGCGTATTATAGGAATGGGCGGCACAATGCGCGCGTTAGCGGCGGCGATTATCAAAGCCGAAAGTTATCCGCTAGCGGCGCTTCACGGCTTTTCGTTTGACGTAGAGAGCTATGGCGATTTTTTAGATCGCGTCGTTAAAAGCGATTTTAGCGGATTGAAAGGTTTGGGGTTCAAATCTGATCGTTTCGACGTGATCCGCGAAGGAACATTGATATTCAAGTTAGCGGCGCAGATTATCGGCGCGAAAGAGGCGCTTATCAGCGGCGCGGGAGTGCGCGAGGGCGCGTTTTTAAACGATCTGTTGCGCGGTAGCGGCGGCAGACTGCCAAACGGTATAGAGCCAAGCCTTGTTAGCCTGCTCGATCGTTTTGGCGGCGACGGCAAACAGACGCATTGGGCGGCGGTAAACGCGGCGCGACTTTTTGATCTGCTAAAGCCGCTTCATAAACTTGACGATTCGCGAAAAAGAGCGCTAATTGTCGCCGCGAAACTATCGGGAACGGGCGCGGCGATCGACCCCTATTATCCCGCCGAACAGGAGGCGGCGCTGGCGCAAAACGGGCTTTCTTACGGCTTTAGCCACGCCGATCGCCTTCTGATCGCGACGCTTTTAACGGCAAGGCAGAAAAAGGAGCTTGACGCTTGGATTCCGCCAAAACAGTTTGAAAGGTTTCTGCCCGAAGCGAAAACGGCGCGATGGCTGGCGCTAATCCTGTTCGTAACGCAAAAGGCAAACGCGGCGCGAGGACGACCCAAGATCGACTATTCGCTAAACGGCAAAACGCTTACGATTGCCGGCGCGTCCTATCTTAGCCGCGAAGCCTTCAATCGATTCAAACCGCCCTTCGATCTAGAAATCGCCCTGATCTAAAGCCGCGCTTTTTAGGCGTTACGCTTTCTAACTTCGAGCCAAAAATTACGAAAACCTCAACGTATTTTGAACCTACGCATTTGTCAGTAAAACCGTCGTACGCCATCATTCTCGTAACGGAGCGATAGCGCCTCTCTCGTCATTCCCGCGCGAAGCGATAGCCTCCCGCTTTTGGGAGGCGTAATCGCGGAGGAAGGCGGGAATCCAAGTAGCGCGAAGCGCCCGGCTCCAATGCCTCGCGAAAGTAGCGGGGCGCTAAGGAACGAAGGAGCGCAAGGCGCGGAGAAAGCGCTGATCCCCGATCATTCATAGGTTTTGAAATACGCACGACGCAAAAGCCGCCGTATTTGGATTCCCGCCTTCCTCCGCGATTAACGCTTCCTTCGGAAGCTATCGCTCCGTCGCGGGAATGACGAGAATACGATCGTATGTTTTTGATATTCCGTTTGATCTTTTTGGATTCCCGCATTTCTCCGCGATTACGGCGCGATCAATTTTCCTTCGCATTGGACAGAACCTTTGATCGCTTTTTCTTTAAGCGTTTGCCTTCCTAAACCTTGCGGGTTTTGGAAGGCGGACGCGACAACAAGCGAACGGCGCGATCGCCGCTCGCCCTTA
>JAISRI010000192.1 GCA_031273735.1 Helicobacteraceae bacterium | reverse complement strand
TAAGGGCGAGCGGCGATCGCGCCGTTCGCTTGTTGTCGCGTCCGCCTTCCAAAACCCGCAAGGTTTAGGAAGGCAAACGCTTAAAGAAAAAGCGATCAAAGGTTCTGTCCAATGCGAAGTTTTACTAAATAGACGGAAGCGCTTGCCATATTCTAGGAATTACATTTAATATGGCAAAGCCTACAACAAATGCAGTCATTCCCGCGAAGCCACGCCCCGAAGCGAAGCGGAGGGGCGCAAAGCGCGTTAGGAAGGCGCGCCTATTCAGGCATTTCAGCGCTTCGCGCTACTTGGATTCCCGCCTTCCTCCGCGATTACGCCTCCTAGAAGCGGGAGGCTATCGCTTCGCGCGGGAATGACTGTATATGTAGGCTTTGCTTTGTTATAAGGTAGTTTTTTCGGAATACGACGATCCTTTTGCGCGCTTATCGTCTATCCGCTCGCCGTCGATTTTGTTTGCTAAAATATATTATTCTAGCGCGTTTTTTAGATCGGCGATTATATCCTGCGGATTCTCAACGCCGACCGAAAGGCGAAGCAGGCGATCGGTAACGCCCGCCGCAAGCCGCATCTCCTCCGGAATAGCGCCGTGCGTTTGCACGAGCGGATAGGTTATTAACGATTCCACGCCTCCTAAACTTTCGGCGAATAAGATCAGCTCGACCTTTTTTAAGATCTTTGCAACGTCGGCGGGATCTTTGATATAAAAACTGATCATTCCGTTATGCCCTCGCGATTGAACGATCTCGCTTTTTTCAAACCCCGTATAAAAGACGCGCTCGACTTTAGAATGATCGCGCAAAAACTCGGCGATCGCCCTGCCGTTTGATTGATGGCGTTCCATTCTGATCGCCAAAGTTTTTAAGCCTCTTAGGCAAAGCCACGAATCAAACGGGCTTAACGTCGCGCCTTCGCTTTTTTGCGTTTCGCGTAGAGGCGTTTCATACTCGTCTTTAGAGTGAATGATAAATCCGCAGAGCGCGTCGTTATGCCCCGATAGATATTTACTGCCCGAATGTAAGACAAAATCCGCGCCAAAATCAAGCGGGTTTTGAAAATACGGCGTAAGAAACGTGTTATCGACGGCAAGCAAACCGCCGCGATTATGTATCAGATCCGCCATAGCGCGAATATCGGTAATTTTCATCATCGGATTTGAAGGCGTTTCGATATAGATCGCCTTAGTATTCGCTCTTAGCGCCGCTTTAACTTTATTGGTATCGCTCGTGTCGATCCACGAAAATTCAAAGCCGTATTTTTCGTAGTATTCGCTGAAAAGCCGATATGTGCCGCCGTATAAATCTTCGGATACTATAATGTGATCTTTTGGCATAAAGAGTTTAATCCACGCGGAGATCGCGCCCATACCAGTAGCGAAAGCAAGCGCGCTCTTGCCGCGCTCTAAAAGCGCAATCGTCTCTTCTAAAGCCGATCGCGTCGGATTGATCGCCCTCGAATAGTCGTATCCCGTAGAAACGCCAAGTTCGGGGTGGCGAAACGTGGCGCAGTTGTAGATCGGAACGCTGATCGCGCCCGTAACGGGGTCGAAAGATCGCGATTGGCGAACGCAAACGGTATCTATTTTCATCGTAACGCCTCCTCAAAATCCGCGATCAGATCGTCTATATCTTCCAAGCCTACCGAGATTCTAATAAGCGAATCGGTTATGCCAAGCCGATCGCGCTCTTTTTGCGGCATTGCGGCGTGGCTCATTTGCGCGGGATAAGAGGCGATCGTTTCCACGCCGCCCAAGCTCACCGCCGCCGCCGCGTATTTGACCGCGCCTAGAAAGTCGATCGCCTTTTGTTTATTTTTCGTCTTAAACGACAGCACCGCGCCGAAGCCGTCCGCCTGTTTTTCGTGAATCTCGCGCCCCTTATGCTCTTTTAACGCGGGATAATAGACGCAGGTTACCTCCGATCGCGTTTTTAGCCAATCGGCGAGTTTAGCGGCGCTCGCCTGTTCCGCGTCCAACCGCGCCTTTAGCGTTTTTATGCCGCGAAGCGTTAGAAAGCAGTCGCTAGGGGAGGCGATCGCGCCGAAACTATTTTGCACGGCGTAGATTTTGCGCCCTAGCTCCTCGTTCTGAGTTACCGCAAGCCCCAAAACCACGTCGCTATGCCCGCCCAAAAACTTTGTCGCCGAATGAACGACAATATCCGCGCCAAGCGCGATCGGACGTTGCAAATAGGGGGTTAAAAAGGTGTTATCGACGATCGTAATCAGCCCCGATTCTTTAGCGATCGTAATCGCGCCTTTTAGATCGGTAATTTTTAAGAGCGGATTGGAGGGCGTTTCCAAAAAAAGCGCCTTTGTGTTAGGTTTGATCGCCTTTTTGATCGCGTTAAGATCGGTCGAATCGACGGCGCTAACCTCCAAGCCCCAGCGTTTATAAAAGTTATTCATAATGCGGTAACTGCCGCCGTAAATGTCTTCTGCGGTAACGACGTGATCGCCGCTAGAAAATATCCCCAGCGTCGAGCCGATCGCCGCCATACCGCTTGCAAAGGCGTAGCCCTTCGCGCCGCCCTCCAACTGCGCGATCGTCTCTTCGAGCGCCTTGCGCGTGGGGTTGCCCGATCTCGCGTAGTCAAACTCCTGATCGGCGTTCATATCCAACTTGGCGAACGTCGAGGTTAGGACGATCGGCGTTCCTAGCGCGCCCGTCGTTTTATCGATAGCGTGTCCGTTGTGTATTAACTTTGTTGCAAAACGCATAACATTATCCTCTTTAAGAAAATCGAGCGGAATTATAACCATTACATAAAAAATCGCCGCTTTCGCAATGAAGCGTTCGCTCAATCTTTATCTTTTCCGCTATAATCGCGATCAATTTCCTTCTAAAAGGAGTCTCCCTATGTCGTTCCAAACGTCGTCTAAACTCTCGTTAATTCCTTCCTTAAAACTGGGGGGGGGGGGGGCGCG
>JAISRI010000137.1 GCA_031273735.1 Helicobacteraceae bacterium | reverse complement strand
GCCTCTTCGCAACCGCAAACGACGCATTGCGAGCGCGTTATTATTTCGATTGCGGCGCTTTGTTTACCTATGGCGCATTCGTTGGTCGTTAGATCAAAATATCCGATCTCTTCGGCGATCCACTCGTCGATAACGCTATCTTTAATATAGTTCAAACTATTTCTTTAACGCGGCTTCGATCATCAATCGCGCCGTCTCTTTATATTCGTCTATAAAATTAACGCGATTAAGATCGTCAAAAATACCGGGCGACGATTGATAGTTTGTTTTGATTACCATATTAGCGTCTGGATTAGCCTCGATCGCCGCTTCGGCTACAAGGCGAATATCGCTTTCTTTATCGATTGCGATAATAACGGCGGCGGCGGTTTTTACCCCAGCGTGTTCCAAAATCATTTTTTGCGCGGCGTTGCCGAACATAACCGCGTGTCCGCGCTCGATTCCCTCTTCGACTTTATTTAACTGCCCTTCGATACAAATATAAGGTATCTCCTGATCGGCCAACATCTGAACCGCCTGTCGTCCAAGCGCCACGCCGTATCCCACCACGATTACGTGTCCTCTAACTTCGGCGGACTCTATATGCGTAGGCGGCGGCGTTTTTACTTTGTTGCGCTCGATTAACGTCGCCAGCCGCTCCATATTTTTAATGATAAACGGCGTGAGAACCATAGAGATCGCTATAGAAACGGAAAGCTGTCCTAAAAACTCTTTGTCGGGCAAAATGCCCGCTTGCGTGGCGAGAGCGAAAATGGCGAATCCGAATTCGCCCATTTGCATCAGCGCGATCGCGCTTCTTAACGCCGAAGATTTATCGCTTAAAGAGCGCGAAATAAGGTAAATTATAACCCCTTTTAATAGCATAACCGAGATTGTGAAAACCGCTATAAAACCTATATTTTCCGCAAAAAGTTTTAGATCGATCTGCAAGCCGACCGTTACGAAAAAAACGCCTAAAAGCAGATCGCGAAAGGGCGCTAAATCGGCTTCGACTTGGTGTTTGTAGCGCGTCTCGGCGATCATAATTCCAGCGATCAGAGCGCCCAAAGAGTAGCTAAAATCAAACGCGTGGGCAAGCAAAGCCGCGCCGATCACAATTAACAAAACCGCGCCTATAAGAATTTCGTGCGTTTGCGAACCGCTCGCAAGCTCTAAAAGTTTTGTGATCAGATATTTTCCAAAAGTAGAGAGCACAATTAAGACGATCGCTCCCGAAACGACCATCTCTAAAATTAACCTTGTGGGCGTTACGTCGGGTCTTGAAAATATCGCCACCATTAGCAGGATCGGAATAACGGCAATATCTTGAAAGATCAAAATGCCCAAAACCTGTTTGCCGTATGGCTTGCCGATCTCGCCGCGCTCTTTAAGGATTTTTAGCACGATCGCCGTCGATGACATAGAAAGAGCGGCGGCAAGTACAACGGCGGCTTTTGGCTCTATATCCATACCCCAAATCGCGATAATTGAAAAGAGCGCGCTCGTCGCTACGACCTGTAAAACGCCGAACAAAAAAACTTCGCGCCGCATTGCCCGAAGATAGCTAATCGAGAACTCCAAGCCGATAGTGAACATCAAAAAGACGATACCAAATTCGCCAAGCTCGTCGAGCGCGTGGCGGGCTTCGCCTTCGCCGATCGTGAAAAGCTGCGATACCAAAATCCCCGACGCGATGTAGCCGATCACGGGCGGAATGTCGAGCTTTTTTAGATAGATATTGAGCGCGACGGCAAAAAAAGCCGCGGTAACGACGACAAAAAGAATAGAATCCATCTGCTTTCCTAACGACGTTTTGCGAAATTTTGCGCGTATTGTAACGACTAAAGCTAATACAAAGCGCTTTTTTCTTATGCAAAACGGGATTTTGGGCGATTTTGATTCGCGCTTTATCTTGTATTTACTACAATACCCGCGTTTTATTATTGATTGATAGCAAAAGGTTGTAAATTGCCTAAAGTTTCGGCGATCGCTCCCGTATATAAAGCGGAAAAATATCTACGCAAATGCGTTGAAAGCGTATTGGCGCAAACTTTTAACGATTTCGAGCTTATTCTAATCGACGATAAATCTCCCGATAATAGCGGAGCTATTTGCGACGAGCTAGCTTTGCTAGATAGTCGTATCCGCGTTATTCACAACGCGGAAAATCAAGGCGCTTGTTTAGCTAGAAAAACGGGATTAGACGCGGCAAAAGGCGAATATATTCAATTTGTCGATAGCGACGATTGGCTAGAACCGACTATGATCGAAAAGCTCTATAACAAAGCGATCGACACAAACGCGGATATGGTTTATTGCGACTATTACGAAGAAACCGATAAAGGACAAATAATCCGATACCTTGAAGAAGCCGATAAGATCGAGATAATGAAGTTGCTTGTCGTAGGTAGCAGACCAAACTACAGAAGACCAGGACATATGTTATTATGGAATCGATTATGCAAAAAAGAGATATATGATAAAGTCGATTTTCCTAGCGATTTACGTTGCCACGAAGACGTTTATCTTATGACGCAGGCGCACTACTTTTCGCAAAAAGCGGTTTAT
>JAISRI010000120.1 GCA_031273735.1 Helicobacteraceae bacterium | reverse complement strand
TTTAACGCCGCTAAAAAATTGCAACGCGCTACGACTAAAACGACGTTTGGCTTATTTATCGCCGCGATCGCCGCGAACGAAGCGGCGTTAAATAAAAAACCCGCGTGGATCATACCGCGTTTATCCACGATCATCTCTTCGGAGGCGACTAGACGAACCTTTGCGTATCCGTCTTGAATATCCTCGATAAATCCGCATAGATTTTGATTGATCTGCGCGTGCGTTTTTAAGTCTAGATGTTCACGCGAATCGGTAGGAACCGCAGAGACTTCTTGCTCTTCTTGATACTCTTCGTCGTCCGCCATTGTTTTCCTTTCTATCGTTTTACGGCGCGGATATAGGCGCGAATCGGCGCGGGATAACCTTCGATCGCGCGCGAGCTATCGTTTGGATTAAGAAAACTTTCCAAACTTTCGCCGTCGATCCATTCGGTTTTGCGCTGTTCGTTTATATCCGTAGGTTTGATCGCGATCGTAGTTATATCGTAAAAGCCCGTTCTATCGAGCCACGCGCTTAGAGCGCTAAGGCTTGGAATAAACCAAACGTTCGGCATTTTCGCGTAAGTTTTTTGCGGAGTTAGCGCGACTTGATCCTCTCGATCGATTATTAAGGTATCTAAGATCAGTTCGCCGTTTTTCCTTAACGCGCCGCAGATCGCTTTTAACGTAACGATCGGATCGCTTCTGTGATACAAAACGCCCATACAAACGATCGTATCGAAACTTTCCGTAAAATCGCCTAGATCGCCGCTTCCTTTTAATTGGTAGTCGATCGGCGCGTTAATAAATCGGTTAATAAAAGAAAATTGCCGAAAAAAAAGTTCGCTTGGATCAAAGCCCGTCAGTTTCGCGGGCTGTTTTTTTAACATTCTAAAAAGATAATAGCCGTTGTTGCAACCGAGATCCAAAACGCTTTTATCGGTTATATTTAGGCTTGGTTCTACAAGATTGTATTTAATGAAACTGCGCCATTCGCTATCGATAAAAAGATCGTCGATCTTAAACGAGCCTTTTCGCCAAGGTTTTAGCGATTTTGCCAACGCTTCGTAATTTTGCCGATCGGCGGTTTCGATTGCGATTACGTCGCCAATATCTACGCTTGTTATTTGCGGGCGAAGCGTTTCGATCGTTAAAGAGTCTAATTGCAATTTAGGCAATCCTCTAAAGATGGATACTCCTCTTCCTCTTTTTTGCAGGAATCATAGATATTGTTGGGCGGGCATTTCTTAAAATAAACGCCTTGAGCGTCGTAGCCTTCCACGCAATCGTTGTAGTATTTCGTCGAAACGCCGCATTCGTTTATACTAACGCAACCGTTAAATAGAAAAGCGCAAAAAAACAGGGCGTTAATTTTTATCTTCATCGATCTGTTTATTTTTCTTTTTCTCGTAAGATTTTACGATCATATTGATTGAAAGCCCATAGCAAAACCGCGCTACAAAATAAGATAAAGTAGACCAAACTACGGCGGATAATAGCGCGCCCGTTATAATTGGCGCGGGAGCGTGTTTTATTAACGCTAAAACGCCTTCGTTTTGCAAGACGGAAAGCGAGCTGGGCGCGTTTAATATCCATTCGCCAAGCCATAGTTGAAAAACGATCACGAACGGGTGCGTGATCGGATTTGTAATCCAAACGCCCAAAAGGGCAAGCGGTATGTTCGCCCTAAGAAACACGGCGCAAAGACCGCTTGGAATCATCTGCCAAGGCATTGGGATCATCGCCCAAAAACCGCCGATCGCAAAGCCTTTTGCTATCGTATTTTTGTTAGGTTCCCAATACTCCGATCTTAAAAACTTGTCGCCTAATTTTTTATGTAGCCACGAGTTTTTAAGCTGCTTTTGTCGCGGAATTAGTCTAAGCCATTTTCCGATCGGAGTTCTGCGCCAGATTTTTGGCGGTAATCGCGTCGCTTCGACGCTCATTTTTTTAACCTCTTTATATATTCCGCGATATTTTTTGCGTCCATAGGTTTTGAGTAGAAAAACCCTTGTCTAATCATGGCGCCAGCCTCATTGACTTTGCGATCAAGCGTTTCGTTCTCTACGCCGACTACAGTTAGTTCGAGTCCAAGCGTTTTCGCCACGTTTCCAACTAGCGCTAACGAATATAAAGATTTATCTTCGTCGCCCAGCGTCCGCAAACGTTTTGGCGCGACTTTGATCGTTTTAACGCCTAACTTTTTTAGCTTTGATAAAAATACCAATTCCGCGCCGAAATCATCCGCGCAGATCCCAAATCCCGCTAAACTTAAATCTAAGATTGCGTTTTTAGCCGCCTCAGATTCGATTAGCAGATCGGCGTATAAAACGTCGAAGGCGATCGACTTTGGGTCGATTTTTTTGTTTTTCACAAGCGCGATCGCCCAATTCGCAAAAGTGGCGTCTTCTAACGTTTTTTGCGCTAAATTGACGGTTATTTTTACCGATAATCCTTTTTTGCTCCAAGCCAAAAGATCGTTTAGCGCAATCTCGAAAACCTTGCGATCAATATCGCCGATTACGCCTATTTCGCTCGCAATATCTATAAAGCTATTTGGCGTAAGTTCGCCCATTTTTGAATGCCGCCATCTAGCGCACGCTTCAAGCGCTATCGTAGCGCTCGCTCCGTCGTTTGAAAAGTCGTTAATGGGCTGATAGCAAACCGAGATCGCGTTAGAGGAAAGCGAATCTACAAGCGCCTTTTCTAAATCGAGCCGTTCGCGGGACTTAGCGTCTAATTCTGGCGAATTAAAAACGAAGCTCTCGTCGTTTTCGGAGGCTTTTTTCGCGGCTGATTCGGCGTTAGAGATTAACAAATTATAATCGGAGCTATCGTCTGGAAAAACGCTTATGCCAATATGCGCTTTAAGCTCGATCTTCTTTTCGACGATCGTTATCGGTTCTTTGAAAAGTTCTAAAAGTCTTCTAAGAACGCTTAACGCGCTTCGTTCTATAGGAGAAGAGCTAACGACGATCGCAAACTCGTCGCCGCCAACGCGCGCGAAAAGATCGGTCGATCGCAAGGTTTGTTCTATGAGTTTTGCCGCCTCTTTAAGCGTTAAATCGCCAAAGCGGTAGCCTTGCGCGTCGTTAATCAGTTTAAAACTCTTGAAGTCGATAAACAAGAGCGCTATTTTTTCTTCGACGATTCGCGCTCGTCTTATCATTCTTTGCAGACGATCGGCAACCCATACGCGATTTGGCAGTTTTGTTAGTAGATCATGATATTCGCCGTAGGAGTTCAAAGCTCTTACGTCTAGTTTAGCGACGCTCTCTTTGGCTAATCCCCAAAAGCCTTTTGCCTCCGCGTTCGGGCCGCTTTCTATAAACAAGGTAATATCGATTTGCGCGGCGGTTTTATTTTTGCAAATCCACTCCTGTTCGATCGTTTTCGGGTAGCTAAAATTGCTAAACTGCGTTAAAAAATCGTCTATATCGCGTCTATAGGCGCTCGACGACAAAACCATATCGATCGATTTTCCGATAAGCTCGCTTTTACTATATCCCAAAAGCATACATAACGCCGAGTTGCATCTAATAAAGCGTCCGTTAATATCGCACGCAAAATAACATTCGCCGATCGCGTCGCTAAGTTCCTTAAATTGATTCTCGTTTTGCGCGGCTAACGCCTCTTTCTTTTTTAGCTCGGTTATATCGGTGATACTTGATAAGATCATATGCTCGTAGTCGATAATGATCGGAGAAGAGTAAATCTCGAAAGTATAAGTCGTTTCGCCCCCGAAATTCGAACTAACGACAAGTTTTGTAATACGATCGTCGTCTTCGCAAACTTTTTCCACTAGATCGGCTCGACTTTCAACGCTTTTCCAAAGACCTATCGACACGGAACTTTGACCGATTATAGCTTTTTTGTCGCATTTGGCAAATTCCAAAAAAGCGTCGTTAGTAGCGATAAAACGCCCGTCGTTTACGTTCGTAAGACAGATTGGCAAAGGGCATTTGTCAAATATCGTTTGAAAATAATCTAGCGACGCCTTTTTTTTACTAAAGGTTTTTTTTATAGCGCCAATAAAGCTTCTATGCGTTTTTATCATAAATATCCTCGTCGCTTTGAACCAAATTGACTAAAGGTTCCGGAATGTGGCAGGCATAACCTTGCGCGTATGTAACCCCCATATCCCGCACAATATTATAAATATCGTCGTTGCAGACAAACTCCGCCACCGTTTTAAGCCCGTAAGCGCCCGCTAATTGCACCATAGATTCTACGACGGCGCGATCGTATTTATCCGTGTCGATATTTTTTACGAACCGCCCGTCAATCTTTAAATAATCGACTTTGAATTGTTTTAGATATGCAAAAGAGGATAAGCCGCTTCCAAAATCGTCCAGCGCTAAGTAAGATTTCGACGAGCGCATTCGTTCTATAAATATCTGCGCCAAATTTAACTGCGTAACGGCGCACGATTCGGTGATTTCAAAGACTAAACGGTTCGGATCGACGCCGTATTTTGCGATCCGATCCGCGACATATTCGGGAAAATCGCGATCGGATATGCTGGCGCCAGAAACATTGATCGCAAAACGATAAACGTCGTAAATAACGTTATTTGCATCCCACTCCGAAATCTGTCGGCAGACGTTATCGACCACCCAACGATCAATATAGGGCATAAGATTAAATCGTTCCGCCGCCGTGATAAATCTTTCGGGCGATTGAACGTTCCCGTTCGCGTCTCTTAAACGGATTAAAATTTCCGCGTGTTTTACCTCGCCGTCTTGCATAGGCTCTACGCGCTGGAAGTAGAGCATAAAGCGCCCGTTCGCCAGCGCCGTATTGATATTGGTAACGGAGCTGAACTCTTCGTTACGGATTTTGAAGTATTCGTCGTTTTCGTCGTAAAAAACGGCTTGATTTCTACCGCGCTCTTTCGCCGCAAAACAAGCCGTGTCCGCCGCGATTAAAATCTTGGTTAAAGTGTTTAGATTTTCGCTTGCGATCACAACGCCGATCGATACGCCGATCTTAAAGGTGCGACCGCCAAAAACAAAGAGATAATTTCGCATTTCGTCTATGATCGTATTTGCGCGGCGCATAGCCTCTTCGTAATTAAGATCGCGGGATAGAATAGCGAATTCGTCTCCGCCCATACGCGCGAAAAATCCGTATGGCGTATGGCTTGAAAGCAGTTTTGCAACGTTAATAAGAAGCTGATCGCCCGCGACGTGTCCGCTTACGTCGTTAATAACTTTGAACTGATCGAGATCGATATAAAAGACGACAACCGATCGCCTGTCGTTTCGCGCCCATTCCAGCGTCATTTTTAACTGCCGTTCAAAGGCGCGGCGGTTGCTAAGCCCTGTGAGCGAATCGTGATCGGCTTGATAGGTTAGCTCCTCCGTAGCGATGTGTTGAGCGGTAATATCGCGAATCGACGATCGATAGCCCAAACTTTTGCCGTCTTCGTCGTAGATCGGCTGCCACGAAACGGCTACCCATACGTCTTGCCCGCGTTTATTGCGGATTCTAAACTCCAAATCCTGTCCGCTCTGCCCGTTTTGAGCGCGCATTCGTTGCCGCTTGATCAGCATAATATCGTTGGGGTGTATCAAAGAGAGCGGAAAATCGACCATCTCCATACACTCCCGCCTCGAATAGCCCGCGATTCGCTCGACTGCGGGGTTGATCCACTGCAACTGCCCGTCGGCGTCGAACCAATTTTCCCAAGCGTAGGTGTAGTCGGCGATCGCCTTAAAACGCTGTTCGTTCTTTTTGAGGGCGTGAATATGGCTTTGAACCTTGTCGATCATAATGTTGAAGCTGGAGGCTAACGCGGCGATCTCGTCTTTGCCCGCAATTTTCACGCGGACGTCAAACTTGCCTCTGCCCACCTCCCGCCCCGCGTTGGTTAGTAGCGTCAATCCGCGAGTAAGATAGATGACGATAAAGCCGATCAGGGCGATCATAACGAGTAGTCCGATCGCGGCGATCGAGGCGTTTTGGTTGAGCATATTAACGATCGCTTCGGAGATAAAGACGGTAGAGAACGCTATGTAAAGATAGCCGTAAATCTGCCCTTCAAACTCTACGGGAAACGATTCGATATGTTTGTCGCCAAAAAGACCTAATTCGGGCAAAGGTTCGTCCAGCTTTCTGCCCGCCGCGACGATGGGGCGTTTATCCGCGTCCGTTACGACGATATAATCGACGCTTCCAGCCTCTTTGAACGCCTCGATAATGTCGTTTAACGTCGCGTAATCCCTGACGACCAACGGCACGATTGCGGCGTTTTGATAGGCGTAAGATAGAGCGCGAACGCGAGAATCAAACTCCGCTTTCATAGCGCGACTCATCTGATGCGCGCCGTTGGCGATAGAGGCGAGAAATACCGCGGCGCAGACGACGCAGATCGCCGTTAGCAATCTTGCGCGAATCGATCGATTTAAAAAAGAGGTCATCGTTCAGCCTTTAACAACTCTTCGACAAGCGGCGCGTATGTTTCTCTAGCCAACCGTATATCTTTTTCGTTCGCTTTGACGTAACCGCCGTAGTTTAAACTTTCAAAAAACGTCTTTCCTTTGTCGGTTTTCGCAAACGAATAAAGCGCGCGGCGTATATCCTCGATCGCCTCCGCGCCTAAAGAACTATGCGCCATCGTGATTAAGCTCGGAAGCTCGATCGCCTCAAAAATAAGCGGTTTTGTTTGGGCGCGAAACTCCGCGCCGACGATCAAATAGGGCGGCGTGCCCGTAATCGTCGCGTCGATCTTTTTTGCCGCCACAGAGGCGATTGCCGCCGCATGGCTAGGCTCTTCGACAATCGTACAATCGCCGCCGATCATATCTGCATGATCGTCTAGCCAGCGCAAACCCACGACGTAATAAAGCGAAAGATAATCGGTCAACCCGACGCGCTTGCCTTTAAGATCGCCCGCTTTGGAAATACCGCCGTCTTTGCGAACGACAAAGATAAAGTCCAGCACGTTTTTATATTTGACAATCGGCGTAAAACCCGCGTCGACAAAGAAAGGCGCGAAGTGCGCGGGCGTGGTTACGATATGAAAGCGCCCGTTTATGCCCTCTTGTAAAAAACGCTCGTGGTCGATCGAGGTATAGAGTATTACTTGAGCGTTTAGCTCGGCGGCTAGATGATCGGCGAGCGGACGATGCGTTTTTATCAGTTTGGGAGCGGAGCTAAATGGGGCGATTCCAAAATTGTATTTTATAGGCGAAGAATCGTTTTGATCGGCGCCGCGCGCCGCGACGACGCATAGAAAAAACGCTAAGATACAAACGATAGAATGTTTCAATCGACGCCTTTTTAGCCAAACGCTTTTATAATTCTTTGATAAGTATAACGCAATCGCCGCGTTTTAGTTAACGCGTATTTTACCAAACATAAGGATTTTGATGGCTTTTATAGATAATAAATCGGCGTTCGAGGCGGCGCAAAAGCTATTTCCGGGCGGGGTTAATAGCCCCGTTCGCGCCTTTAAGAGCGTCGGGGGAACGCCGCCTTTTATCGATCGCGGCGAGGGCGGTTTGGTTTTTGATATTGAAGGAAACGACTATATCGACTTTGTTCAAAGTTGGGGAGCGCTGATACTCGGACACGCCCGCGCGGAGGTAATCGACGCGGTAATCAAAACCGCCAAAAAAGGACTAAGTTTCGGCGCGCCGACTCTGCTCGAATCGGAGCTTGCGGAGTTGATCCTTTCGGTTTATAGCTTTCTGGACAAGTTGCGCTTTGTTAGCTCTGGAACGGAGGCGGTAATGACCGCGATTCGTCTGGCGCGGGGCGTAACTAGGCGCGATAAAATCGTCAAGTTTAAGGGTTGCTATCACGGGCATAGCGATAGCCTTCTTGTCGAGGCGGGTAGCGGCGCGGCGACCTTTGGCGCTCCTAGCTCGCCCGGCGTTCCTAACGATTTTGCCAAACATACCTTGCTTGCGGAATATAACGACGTCGCGGGCGTTCAAAGGCTATTCGACGAGCATAGCGATATTGCCGCGATCGTTATCGAGCCGATCGCGGGTAATATGGGCTTGGTTTGCGCGAGCGAAGAGTTTTTGAGGGCGCTTCGCGATCTGTGCGATCGGTATGGCGCTTTGCTAATTTTCGACGAGGTGATGAGCGGTTTTAGAGCCTCTTTGCGCGGCGCTTGCGGTTTTACCGACGTTTTGCCCGACATAGTAACGTTTGGTAAGGTAATCGGCGGCGGCTTGCCCGTGGCGGCGCTCGGCGCGAAAAAGGAGATTATGGACGCGCTTAGCCCGATCGGCAAGGTCTATCAGGCGGGAACGTTAAGCGGTAATCCCGTAGCGACGGCGGCTGGTATCGCCGCGCTGAAGATACTAATCGATACGCCCGATCTTTACAAAACGTTAACAAACCGCGCAAAACGGCTGACGGGCGCTTTGGCGGCGGCGGCGGAGTCGGCGGGCGCGGCTTTGCGGATCGAATACAGAGGCTCTATGTTCGGCTTTTTCTTTAACAAAAAGCCCGTTTCTAACTTCGCGCAAGCGTTACAAAGCGATACGGCGCGTTTTGCTAGATTTCACGGCGCTATGCTAAAACGCGGCGTTTATCTCGCGCCAAGCCAATTTGAAACGGGTTTTATCTCTTTTGCGACAAGCGACGATATGATAAAAACGACGATCATAGCGGCGCAAGAAGCGATGCAAGAATCGAGCAAAGAAACAATATGAACGAAAACGATAGCGCCGCGAAAAAAATTATCAAAGGCGCGGGCGATCTAAGTTTAGCGATCTCGATGGTAGTCGCCGTAGCGATCGGCGCCGGGCTAGGAATTGGGTTAAAACGGCTATTTGGCTACGAATGGCTTCTTTACGCGGGAATTCTTTTGGGAGTCGCCGCCGCGATCTCAAACTTTGTAAAGGCGTATAAAAAGCTACGCCGCGAGATGAACGAGCTAGAAAATAACCCGCGCTACAAACGAAAAGACAAAGACGACGAAGACGAGGACGAAGATTGATCGCGCGTTTTGGCGCCGTCTATGCCGCGATCGCCGTTATAATCGCGGCGGCTTTGGGTTTTTTTGGCGGTTTTTTGTGGATTGTTAACGCGATTAGCGCCGCGATTGGATCGTTTCTTGTGGCGATCGCTTCGTTTGCGGCGCAACGCAAGATCGTTTTGGAAGCGGTAAAAAATAGCGACGGCGTTTTGGATACGATCGACGACAAAGAAAAACTTTACGATGAAGATACGCCGCAAGAGCAAAACGAACAGACGCAAGATGATCCTAAAACGCCGCTTAAAACTAAAGCCTTTTACGCGATGCGATCGTTTTCTCTTTCGCGGATTTTTGCCTACGCCGTTTTTGTTTTAGGCTTTTTCGCGCTCTACTCCGGCGGCGCCTTCGCGCCCGCGCCGTTTCTGATAGGCTTGGCTACTCTTCCGATTTCGGCGTTAATTTTCGCCGCGATCGGAACGCAAATTGCTAAAAAACGCGAAAAATAACGGAGAAAATCTTGCGAAAACGCTTTCTAATAGACACTTCGGTTATACTCGATAATCCCGACAATCTCTACTCCCTATCAAGCGACGGCGAAAATAGCGTTTATATCACCAATATCGTTTTAGAGGAACTCGATCGCAAAAAGATGGAACGCGCTAATATCGGCTTTTTCGCCCGCGCTTTTTTCCGCATATTTATCGGTAGCGCCGCAAAGACGAGCGCCAAGTTAAAAGGCGAAAGCAAAGAGGGCGATCGTTTCTACGAGTTTTCTTGCGATCAAGGCGGCGAAAAAGGCAAATTAAAAATCGTCGTAATTCATCGCGAAAACTACGACGAGCAGAACGATCGAAACGATTTGAAAATTTTAGAAGTCGCTAAGAGCTACAACCTAAACCTGATCACAAACGATATATCGTTTAAGATTATCGCGCTAACGAGAGGCGTAAAGAGCGAGCTTTTTAGCGAAGACACCGTAAGCGATTATAAAACTCTTGAGTTTTTTCACAAAGCGGGCGTTAATAATCCAAACGCAAGCAAAACGGAATGGGCGCAATATGAAGAGACAGACGAAAATGGGCGACCGCGCTTTTATATAGAGGTAGGCGGACATAAAGAGGAGCAACGTTTTGATAAGCTCTACGAAAACAACGCTTTGATCGTCGCGCCGCACAATTTAGAGCAGAAGTTTATGTTAAACGTTTTGACGCACCCGCAAAACAAAGTAACGGCGATCAGCGGTAGCACGGGAAGCGGGAAAACCTTAATGGCGTTGCAAGCGGGCTTAATTTTGTGCGAACAAGAAATCGTTGATGGAATCGTATATCTAAGAAATACGGTCGAAGCGGTTACGAGCGCAGAGCGTTTAGGATATAGAGCGGGCGACGAAGAGCGAAAATTAAGCTATTTTATGTATCCGCTTTTTAGCGCGATCAATTTAATTATCGAGGAGCTTCGCAAAAAGTCGCTTAAAAACGCGATCGAATACAGCGGCGACGTTAATACGATGGAGAGCAAAGCCGCCACAAAACGCTTTATGGAAAAGAACAATATAGAGATGGTCGATCTAGCGCACGCGAGAGGCGTTACAATCTCGCGCAAGTTCGTTATATTCGACGAGGCGCAAAACGCGTCGATCGCCGACGTAAAACTGCTTGGCACGCGGCTTGGAAAGGGATCGCGCATCGTCTTTTTGGGCGACTTGGAACAGGTGGATAATCCGTATCTAACGCAAGATCGCAACGGGCTTGTAACGCTACTTAAAAAGGCGCATATTAGCGACTTTGTAGCGGGCGTTCAACTGCGCAACACGATTCGATCGGATATTTCGCGCTGGTTTGGGCAAAACCTGTAAATAAATCCGCTCCTTTTTGCGTAGGCGCGAAAGCGAATTAAACGGTTATAGATTATCGCCTTTTTTATTGACAAATTTAAGATATGTCGAAAGCCCCACCAAAAGAAAGGTAACGCCTACTAGCAATAACACGGCGTAACCAATGTTCTCCGTTTGTTCTTTCGCGGCAAACTTAAACACCAGCATCAACGATTCGATCGCGAGCGCTATGACGATCGAGCCGAGAAACCTCACCATTGTTTTATGTATGCCGTTGCGCTCTTTTTTGCTATGTCCCAACACCTCTTCTTCAAAGATGGTTTTCACCAGATCGAATATCGCTAAAGAGAGCGTTAATAATATCGTCGCTTTAAACAGCTCCTCTACGTTTATAACGAGCAGATTTAACCCTCCCATTATAACGCTCTCGATCCCGTGAAAAAATACGATAGACGAGACGAGAAAAAGCGCTAGAGCAAAAAGCGAATAGACAAATTTTGAAAAGTTGATCGAAAAACGATCTAACTTCGTAGAGCCAGAAATATTCAAAATATCTTTTAAAGATATATCTATGCAAACGACGTAGAGCAAAACCCCTTTATCGTCGTAGAGGGGAAACGAAGCCGTTACCGATAAATTATTGGTAAGACTAGAGGGATACGGATCGGTTAGCACGCAACGCCTCTCTTTGACTGCGCGATAGAAATAGGCTTTTGCGCTTCGATCGACTCCTTGTCCGATCGCGAAAGCGGCGTTTTTGGATATGTTGTTCGTTACCTGTTCGCCCTTTGGATCGATCACGTATAGAGCCTCGAAACTATCGACCTCGTGAGCGATCTTATCAAGCCTTGTTAAGACGTGATCAAGAACGGGTTCGGGCATATGGTTTTGAAAGTTTCTTGAAAAGATATAGCATAGATAAGCCCTAGCTTGATAGCGAATCTCCGAAAATCGCTGAATATCTCTGATCGTCATTCTGTTCCTTTGGCTAATTACGGCGGCATTATATCAAACCGCAAGCAAGAGAGCGGTATCCGCGCCGCTCTTTTTGCCTAACTTTTACGCAGATCTTAAAGAGCGGCTTCGCTTTGACGATCGGAGCGTTATTTCCTTATTCAAAGGAAGGTAAAGAGGATAAAAATCTTAACTAATCAATAATTTTTCTAAATTAGGCTATAATCTAACGCTTATAAAAGCAAAAAACGCAAAGGAGTTTCAATGAGCGATTCGACAAGGCTTACAACGGCGGCGGGAGCGCCCGTTGTAGATAATACCAACTCTATCACGGCGGGCGAACGCGGCGTTATGACGCTACAAAACCCTTGGTTTATAGAAAAACTCGCGCACTTTGATCGGGAGGTCATTCCAGAGCGGCGTATGCATGCTAAGGGATCGGGCGCGTTTGGAACGTTTAAGGTTACAAACGATATTACGCGCTACACGAAAGCCAAGATTTTCTCGCAGATCGGCAAACAGACGGAGGTTTTCGCCCGTTTTTCCACAGTCGCGGGCGAACGCGGCGCGGCTGACGCGGAACGAGATATTCGCGGTTTTGCCGTTAGATTCTATACTGAAGAAGGCAATTGGGATCTTGTCGGCAACAACACGCCAGTGTTTTTCTTGCGCGACGGGCTACGTTTTCCCGATCTTAATCACGCCGTTAAACGCGATCCAAAGACCAACTTACGATCGCCGCAAAACAACTGGGACTTTTGGACTATGCTTCCCGAGGCGCTTCACCAAGTTACTATTACAATGTCCGATCGCGGCATACCAGCTACATATCGGCATATGCACGGCTTTGGAAGCCACACGTTTAGCTTGATCAACGACAAAAACGAACGCGTTTGGGTAAAGTTTCACCTCAAGTCGCAACAGGGGATCAAAAACCTAACCGACGACGAAGCGGCGGCGATTATTGCGCATGATCGAGAGAGCCATCAGCGCGATCTATACGAGGCGATCGAGCGCGGCGAGTTTCCGCGCTGGAATATGAAGGTTCAAATAATGAGCGAGGAGCAGGCGCGAAAACATAGCGACAACCCCTTCGACATTACCAAAATATGGCGGCATAAGGATTTTCCGTTGATCGACGTAGGCGTTCTAGAGTTAAACCGCAACCCAGAAAACTACTTCGCGGACGTGGAGCAGGCGGCGTTTAATCCCGCGAATATCGTTCCCGGCGTCGGTTTGTCGCCCGATAAACTCTTGCAGGCGCGGCTTTTTTCATACGGCGACGCGCAGCGCTATCGACTTGGCGTCAATCACCATTTAATCCCTGTCAATGCGGCGAAAACCCGCGTACATTCTTATCATCGCGACGGGCAGATGCGCGTCGACGGCAATTACGGCGCGACTACCGCTTACCAGCCTAACAGCTACGATCAGTGGGCGGAACAGCCGGAGTTTAGAGAGCTGCCGCTAGAGATTCAAGGCGCGATGGACTACTACGAGCCAAAGGACGATAAAAGCGACGATAACTTTATCTATGCGGGCGACCTCTACCGATTGATGAGCGAGAGTCAAAAGCAAGCGCTGATCGAAAACACGGCGCGTAATATCGACGGCGCGAGCAAAAATATACAGTTGCGCCACGCCGCGCACTGCTATAACGCCGATAGAAATTACGGCGAACGTTTGGCAAAAGCGTTAAACCTCGATCTAAACGAAACGATCGAGCTATCAAAACTTAGCCACCACGAGCTAATGAAAGCCACCCGTTCCGTCTCATAGCGACGTTATGTCCTACCGATCGT
>JAISRI010000189.1 GCA_031273735.1 Helicobacteraceae bacterium | reverse complement strand
CGACGAGCGCCGATCGGACTAACCTTAACGGCTCGAACTCTAGCTTAGACGCTTGGCGTTTAACGCAACCAATCTTTGTCGTTCCCGCGCTCTAAAAGCCCGTCTAAACTAGAATATGTTTTCAAAGCCGCCGCGCTACGTTTCGGCATTTTCGGCGAAACGCAAAAAACGCGCGCTCGCTTTTACCGATTTTGGCGTTTGGCAAAAAGGAGAGGATATGGATTTTTCAAAGTTTAAAAACGACGCGCAAAGATGGCGAACAGGTTTAATTTTATTTGCAATCGTCGTCGTAGCGGGGATATTTCATTCTAAATGGTTGATCGGCGGTTTTTTAACAGTCGTGTTTATAGCCGCGTCCAAAGAGGCGCTAACGCTTTTTGGCTACAAAGATAATTTTAAGTTGTGGTTTGCGACGATCGCCGTATGGATCGTCGCTATATTCTATCCGCGTCCGATCGAAGCGGTCGTTTTAGCGATCCTGATCGCCGCGTCGATCGTAGCCTTTGACCAAAAGCGCGATCTTAAAATCGCTTTGCCTTTGCTATACCCCGCCGCGCCGCTTCTGTTTTTGTTTTCTCTCTATGTGGAGTTTGGGATTTTTTCTTACGTTTGGCTTCTTGCGATCGTCATCGCGTGCGACGCGGGCGCGTATTACGCGGGCAAAACGCTAGGCAAAACGCCCTTTAGTCCGACGAGTCCGGGCAAAACGATCGAGGGCGTAGCCGGCGGAATTACAGCCGCCGCGATATTTGGAACGATTGCGGGTTTTTTTATGCCCGAAAGAACGATCGGCGATCTGTCCGTTTCGCTTGGTTTTTGGTCGGCGCTTTTGATTACTATTTTATGCGCGATCGCGTCGATTTTCGGCGATCTTTTCGAGAGTTTTCTTAAACGAAAAGCGGGCGTAAAAGATAGCGGAAATATCTTGCCCGGACACGGCGGAGCGCTTGATCGTATAGACGGCTATCTATTTGCGGGCGTCGTTTTACTTTTCGGGCTTCGTTTGGCGTTTTAAGTGGAAAATATATCTCTTCTTGCGGCGCTTTCGCTTCTAATTATGATCTCGCCGTTTTTTTCGCGGCTAACGGGGTTTCCCGTTTCGGTAACGGAGATTATTTTAGGCGCGATCGCCGCGTTTTTTGGCTTTTTTGAAAGCGGCGGCGATCTATTTGATTCTATCGCTAAAGTCGGCTTTTTATATCTAATGTTCTTAGCGGGTATGGAGGTCGATCTGCAAGAATTTAGCGCGCTTAAAAAAACGATGTGGCGAAGAATCGCTTTGTTTTTTGTTATTCTTTATTCGCTTTCAATCGCGATCGTTTTTATCTTTAATCTTTCGCCGATCTATATCGCCGCTTTGCCTACGATTTCGGTGGGTATGATTGTGGTTTTGATCCACGCTAGAGGTAGAAGCGAATGGTTAAGTTTCGGTTTGAAGCTCGGCATTATCGGCGAACTTCTTAGCATTTGCGTTTTAACGATTCTTAGCGGATTTGTTCAACTTAAAGGCTTAAACGTCGAGTTTTTTCAAACAATGGCGACGCTGATTTTTGTTTTGCTTTGCGTTTGGCTGTTTTTTAGCCTTTCAAACGCGCTCTTTTGGTGGTTTCCAAAGTTGAAAAAAATGATTATGCCCGATCAGGATAGCCTCGACGAGGATATGCGCGTCGCGATAGCGCTTTTTTTCGCGCTTGTAGCCGCCGCGATCTATCTACGTTTAGAGCTTGTTTTAGGCGCTTTTGTGGCTGGAATGTTTATAGCCAACTACTTTAAACACAAAACCGATCTGCCCAAAAAATTGGGGTCTTTAGGCTTTGGGTTTTTAGCGCCGATCTTTTTCGTATACGTTGGCGGCACGCTCGATCTGAACGCGGTTTCTAAACCGAGCGTGGCGCTCGCCGCGTTTTTGATATTGCTCTCTATGACGGCGATTCGCCTCTTTGCTTCGCTGATCTCTTTTCGCTCCGTTTTTGCCTTTTCAGAAAGGGTTCAAATCGGCTTGTCGCAATCTATGCCATTAACCTTTTTAGTGGCGATCGCTACAATAGGGCATAATGGAAATCTTCTAAACGAAGACGAGTATTCCGCGTTTATTCTCGCTAGTATGGCGGAGGCGGTGGCTATTATGCTTCTTATTAAATATATTAGCGGAAATAAGACGCAAAATGTTTAAGATCAAAATACAAGGCGCGGTATGACGAGTAGGTTTATTTTTGCGTTTCTTTTAACGATCGTTTCTTGTTTTGCCGCAGGCTTTAGCGGAGGCGCGGAGTATAAAAGCGACTACCTCTTTCGCGGCGTTACGCAAAGCAATCATGCCCACGCTTTACAGGGCAGGGCGCGTTACGGCTTTAATAACGGCTTTTATCTCGGCGCGTTTGCCTCTAATATCTACGATCCAAAAGAGGATACGCACAACGCG
This sequence comes from Helicobacteraceae bacterium, assembly GCA_031273735.1. Taxonomy (GTDB): domain Bacteria; phylum Campylobacterota; class Campylobacteria; order Campylobacterales; family SZUA-545; genus JAIRNH01. The sequence continues at coordinate 422 of JAISRI010000189.1, read as the reverse complement.
ATCGAATATGATTTTTCGTTAGGATTACTAGGCGGAGTAAAAGACGTTTGGTTTGAGGCGGGCGCTATTAGCTATAACTATAATATCGAATATTCAGATTTTTTAGAGCTGCTTTTTGTCGTCGGTTACGGCGGCTTTCGGCTAGCCGTTTATACGACGGTAAGCTCCGATAACTCCGACGCGCTCGGCGATCGCTATTTGGAAACGAGCTTGGATTTAGCCGACGTTATGGATTTAGTCGATATTGGTTTTGGGGCGGGCTACGCGATTCCAAACGATCAAGACGCCAATAAGCCGTTAAATCTATACGCCTCGATTAGCAAAACTTTTTCAAGTAAAACAAGCGTAGGCGTTCGATCGGAGCTATATAGCCGCAACGCAAAAGATTTTGACAAAGCGCGATATTTTATTTTCGCTAAACA
>JAISRI010000222.1 GCA_031273735.1 Helicobacteraceae bacterium | reverse complement strand
CTCTTGCGGGATTTTAGCCAAACCCGCAGGGTTGCTAAAGACCGCGTTAAAACTGCCGCCCATAGCGACGTTCGCGCCGCCCGCGCCCATTATTTTCGGATCTTTGTAAACTTGTCTATACTCGTAATTTAGCGCTTGCGCCGAAACCGCCAGCGCTAAAACCGCCGCGATCGATAACGTTGTTTTTTGCATAATTTTCGCCTATCTATTTTCTATAATGTATTGAAATATATTGTCGAGATTGTCGATCACGTCTTGTTTCGTGCAAGGGGATAAATTTTTGCAAATATCCGCTTTGATCTCTTCAACCTTTTCTTTAACGTCGGAATCGCCAACGTCGATCATATCAATCAAAACCTCCGATTCGTCCCAGATCAACTCTACCGCGTCTCGCAAAGAAGCGTTAAGATCGGCGCTATCGGGAAAGCAAACGTCGATCGTATTGCCGCAACCGCTTAGTTCGTCGTATAATTTTGCGACTTCGTCGGCTATAACGGCGCTTCTGCCGATCGCCGTTAATCCGCGATTAAAGCAAGCGTCCTTTTCGTATGAGTTAAGCGAAGTTCCAAAACCTACGCAATCGGCGACGCTTTTGCCGCGCGCCGAAATAACGCTCCCGTAGGTAACGTTCGCATCTTTAAGGCGTTCGTTCGCGTCTGGTTTAATCTTGTCCGAGAGCAGCTCGAAATAGCGTTTATTATCGTCCTTTTCGTCCGTTACCGCCTCGATAATCGTGGGCGCGTCAAATCCCGCCAATCCCATATAAGCCGCGCCCCTATCCATCAAGCACGCTTGATCGCCGCCGCAATTTTTTGTCAGCTCTAAAACTTTCGCGTAGTCGCCGTCGTCGAGAGATTTTTGTCGATCGTAAGCGCGGGCTTCGTCCGAACTATCGCTTTCGCACCCAGAAAAGCAAAACGCCGCCGCAAGAGCGATCACCGTAAATAAATTCGTTTTCATCGTTTTTCTCCTTTATTCAAGTTAGCAAATATACAATAAAAAGCGCAAAAAGCGCTAGATATAACGTAAATCCGCAAAAGATTTGACGTCAAGCGTTTCAAAGGCGTGTTGAAACTGATCAAAAAGCCCAGCGCGTTTGCCCTCAAGCTCTTTTAGCCACGCTTTGGTTTCGTATCGAACGCGGGGCGCTTTTACGTTCATAGCGAACGCGGGGCAGTTTTCGTCGCCTACGATCGGAAAGCCGTTTTCTTTCGCGCACTCGGCAAGTTGCGCCTCTCGAACTTTGATAAGCGGGCGGATCACTTTCACGTTATGTTCCGAAGCGCGATAAACAGGCGGCATCGATCGCAATTTGCCGCCGTAAAATAAGCTCATAAAAAAGCTCTCCGCCGCGTCGTCAAGATGGTGGGCGAGCGCCAAAGTTTTATAGTCTAGCCGCTCGCAAACGCCGTATAACGCGCCGCGCCGCATACGCGAAAAATAACTGCAAAAAGAGCTACCTTCGCGGATATGATCCTTTGCCGTTTTGAATATATTGGTTTTCTCGATATGGTATGGAATACCAAATTGTTCGCAATGCGCGAGAGTTTGCGATAAATCCTCGCCCATTCCGTAGTCGATCGTAACCGCCAAAAACTCAAACTTAAACGGGGCGCGTCTTTGCAACCGCAAAAGCAGATGGGCGAGCGTCAAGGAATCTTTGCCGCCGCTTAAACCAAGCAAAACGCGATCGCCCTCGCCTATCAGATTGTATTTGGCGATCGTTTGCGCAAAAGTTCTAATAACCCGTTTCGGCGTTCTCGCTACGTTTTTGTTCATAGTTTTGCGACCATATCTAGCGTAAAACCCGCGCTGATCACGACGCTGGATTTCAAAAACGTATCGAAGTTAAAGCACGCGTCCATATCCGCCGCGTCGCTGATCGTCCGCAAAACGAAAATCGGAACGCCAAACGCGGAGCAGACGCACGCCGCCGCCGCGCCCTCCATCTCGACCGCGTCGGCTTTATAGCGCTCGGCGATTTGCATTTTTTTAGCGTCGTCGGCAATAAACTGATCGCCCGTAGCGATCGCCCCTTTTTTTAATTTTACGCCGCGTTCGATCGCCACGCTCTCGGCAACGCTATTTAAAAAAGGATCGGTCGCGAAAAAATCGCCCGTTTCAGGAATAAAACCTAGCGGATAGCCAAGCGCTTCTATATCTACGTCGTGTTGAACGAGGCGCGTCGCGTAGATCAGATCGCCAATATGAAGCGATTGATTGAGCGCTCCCGCCACGCCGCTAAAAAGGATCGTTTTCACGCCGAAACGCTCGATTAAAATTGTCGTTCTGATCGCCGCGTTTACCTTTCCGATACGGCTATAAACGAGGACGACCCTTTTATCGCCGAATAGCCCTTCGTGATACTGATTGCTACCGATAAAATGGGTTTTGACGTTGCGCATTTTGTCCAAAAACGGGCTGACCTCCTCGTTTCTGGCTACAATAATTCCAATCATCGTTTTGCCTTTTCGCTCTGATTGCTATTAGGATTATATTTAGCGAACGCTTTGTCGTTTATTCGCTAAACTATTCGCGACAAAAAGGGGTTTAATATGCGCGGAGTTCTAGCGGCTTTTGCGGCGGTTTTAATGTGTTGCGGTTGCGTTCAAGCTCCGGCTTTTTCGATTGCCGACGACGCGGAGGATAGGTTTAGCCCAAAAGAGCGGATAATTCAAACGAAAAATAATCGGCTATGCGCGGAAAACGGCGCGACGCGAGCCGTAAAAGACGGATTTTTCTTAGATTTCGCTTACGCTCCAGACGCGAAAAGCGCCGCGATAACAGTTCTGGCGACCGACAAATTTGATTGCGCCGCCTCGCGCGCAAATCGGTATTACGCGCTAAAACAGGTTATTTTATTGCTTGACGGCAGAGATAGAATCGCGATTAACCTTATCGGTTCGTTACAAAGTAACGTCAAGCCCGATTGCGCGGATACGTCCGAGATCGCCGTTGGAAATATTTTCATATCCGATCTTGAAAAGATTGCGAACGCTAAAAAGATCGAGGCTAAAATTATCGGCGCGAACCGCGCCGCGACCTTTGAGGGCTACTATATCGACGAGTTTTTTATTCCGCGAACGGCGCGATTTTTAGAAACGATTAGAGCGGCAAAAAATTAGCGGCTTTTACGCAAGGCGTTATCCGCTCAAAAAGCGTTAAGAGATCTCTTGAATCGTTTTGTCGATCATCTTTTGAACGCTTGGTTCCTTTAGCGTCGTTTCGAGAGCTTCGGCGGCTTTTTGGCTTTTAAGTAGCTCTTTAAGTAGCTCCAAAGCCTCTTTTGGCTCGCTTTGCGCTAAAGAGGCGACGTGCCGCGCGAAACGTTGGCAATCTTCTAGTTTAGGCTTGGTTTTCAGCCGTTCGATAAACGCGCTTTCATAGGCTTTGGCGTTTTCGTCAGTCGAGGCGCGGATATGTTCGAGCGATTCGATTGGCGCGGCGATAAACTCCGCAAGCGTCGATCTTGCCGCCAAATCGTCGCCGAGTATAGAACCGATCGTAGCTTCCAGCGTCTTTATAGAAGGTCTAGCGCTAAGAACGCGCGACAGAGCTTCGATCGAGCGAAAATGATGGCGGCTTAAAAACGCGGGGTCGTCCGCGGCAAGCGAGATTAACGCGGGGTGAATATGCGCCGATCTCGCCCATTTTAACCACTCCTGCGGCGCGATCGCGTCGAGGTTAATCGTAGCGATCGCGTCGATAGTCAGGTTTTGCCGCGACGTAATGATAAAACGGCACTCAAACGGCGTTCCCAAGATCGCCCTAACCGATAAAAGCTCCTCTAAAAATAGCGCGTTTTCCTTCGCGGCGTTTTCTATAATCGCAATATCCGCGTCGATCAGAAGCGATCGGATCGCGCCTAGATACTCGTTTGAAACCTCGCTTGCGCGTAAGATCGGCGCGGCTGGCGCGAGCGATCTGGCAAGCGCGGTTTTGCCGCTTTGCGCCTCGCCGATAATCGCGCAATCCACGCCCGCTTTCAAAAATCCTTTAAGCAGTTCGTAGGCTTCGGCGCGGTTCATATCGCGATCCTTTTATTTAACCAAACGAGCTTAAATCGGTATCCAAAACGCGGGTGCGAAAACAGCAGTTTCAAGCGGTGCGCGAAAAGCTCCTCAAAGTAAAGCCTTAGCGACCAAGGGGAATCTTCGTAGATTTGCGCGATCCACGGTAGAAAAATATCGCGCTCGAACGCCTTTTCAAACCAGTCGATAGCGCGCTGGCGTATCTTCTCGTTCGCGCTGTCTAGCAGATAAAAGATGAAATTGTGCGCGTCGTATTGATCGCTAAAATTAACGAACGAATCGATAATCAACCCGCGTAGCTCCGCGTTTTCGTCGTAAAAGGCGCGGGCGAGTTTGAAATGTTCGCCCTTGCCAAAACTGCAAAGCGATTTCAAAGCGGCGACCCTTACCTCGTTTTGCTCGTCGAGTAGAAGACGAATCAGCGATTTTTCGTAAATATCGAATTGAAAATGGCGAATCGCTTTGATCGCCGCGATCCGAACGCCGAAATCTTGATCGTCTAGCATACTTCTTACGACCTGCGCGGCGGATAGCTTGCTTAGTTTCAGCGCCGTTTGCGAAAAGGCGGCGCGTTTATCGGGCGACATAGCGTTTAGCTGCGATAAAAATGTTTCGGCGGTCATAGGTCGCATTTTACGCCATTGCCCTTGAAGCGCGCAAAGGTTAAAATCGCGAAAAAGGAATGGGATATGAAAAAAATAACTTGTATTTTTCCCGGTCAGGGATCGCAAGCGGTCGGTATGGGCAAAAGTTTTGTCGATCGCTACGACTTTGCCAAAGAGGCGCTAAGCGAAGCAAACGACGCGCTTGGCTACGATCTAAGCGAGATTCTTTTCGTCGAAAACGATCGCTTAGGACACACGCAATATACGCAACCGGCTATTTTGTTAGTTTCGCTAATCGCCTACAAGCTCTTTGAAAACGAGTTATCGATCAAGCCGCTTTACGCGCTTGGACATTCGCTTGGCGAGCTAAGCGCGATTAGCGCGATGGGCGGTTTGACGCTTGGCGATGCGGTCGCGATCGCCGCAAAGCGCGGAGAGTTAATGCAAAAAGCCTGCGAAGGCGCGGGGGCGGGTATGATGGTTACGCTTGGTTTAAGCGACGAAGCGGCGCAAGAGTTATGTTTAACGGCGCAAAAAGAGGGCAAGCGCGTTTGGACGGCAAATTACAACTGCGACGGGCAGATCGTTTTGGCGGGAATCAAGGCGGATTTGGAGAGCCTAATCGATCGCGCTAAAGCTATCGGCGCAAAACGCGCTCTTCTTTTGGATATGTCCGTCGCCAGCCATTGCCCGCTTTTAGAGTCCGCGCGCGAACCGCTAAAAAATCTTTTAAGCCAAAAGCTAAACGATCGCTTTATCGCGCCGATCGTATCCAACGCGACGCTAAAACGTTATCAGACCAAAAGCGAAGCAATTGAGGCTTTGGGCGATCAGCTTGTCAAGCCCGTTCTTTACAAACAGAGCGTTTCGGCGATCGAAAACGAAACCGATCTGTTTATCGAGTTTGGACACGGGAACGTTTTGAGAGGCTTAAACAAAAAAATTACCGCAAAAGAGAGTATCGGCGTATCGAACGCCGACGATCTCGAAAGCGCGATAGAAATCTTAAGTAAGGACGAACAATGATAGGAATAATCGGAGCTATGAGAGAGGAGATCGATCCGATCTTAGGCAAATTAAGCGGCGTAAAAACCTACCTTGTAGGCGACAACAAATACTACGAAGGGGTATACGGCGAAAAGGCGGTTTTTGCGGCTTACAGTCGTATTGGAAAGGTAAACGCGGCGATCACCGCTACGATCTTAATCGAGCGCTTTGGCGTGAAAACGATCCTTTTTAGCGGCGTGGCGGGGGCGATCAATAACTCTTTGCGCATAGGCGATCTGATCTACGCGACGCGCCTCGTTCAACACGACGTAGATATTACCGCGTTTGGACACCCGCTGGGTTTTATCCCTGAAACGGGCGATTTTTTCGCTACCGATCCCAATCTGAATAGAGTCGCCGA
>JAISRI010000026.1 GCA_031273735.1 Helicobacteraceae bacterium | reverse complement strand
AAATACATACAAACCAACAAACACCCCAAACACAACACCAACATACCCTCCACCCCCCGGCCCGCCCCGCGGGGGGCCCCCCCCCCCCCCCCCAACCTAAATCTTGAAAAACCAATATCTATCAAATGTAGAAGGGCGCTGAAATTATCAGATTTAACTTTTTGCGCGGACGGATCTGTTTCTATATGTTGTTTTGACTACAACAGAGAGCTTATAATAGGAAACATACTAAACGATTCGTTTGAAACTATTATTAATAGTGAAAAAACAAAACAGATTCAGAAAATACTTAGCTCGGAAAACGTATTAAATAGCGACCTGATTTGTAAGAATTGCGATCAAATACGCGATAGAAGCGACGCGCTAATTTATACATCGGATAATAATATGCGAGTTGGCAAGAATTCAATGCAAACGTTTGCCTGAAGCTCCGCTTTACCCGCCGCCGAAAACAAAATTAGAATGAAAACGATGCTTGTGAAAAAAATCAAGTGGTCGCGGCTCTGCCCAAAAAAACGCAGATTCTCGGCATACTTGAAAAAATTGCGGCAAAATGCGTTTAGAGAAAAAGAATGTTTCGCTTCCTGCCATTAAAGCCAGCCATGCAGGGCGAATTGGGCTTTGGGGCAAAATAGACTGGATTTGAAATCTTAGGAAAAACGGAAATTGTTTGCGATCCGACTTTAATTTAGACGATTATGCGCTATAATTGACGGCGAGAATTTAGTGATCTTGCTCAAGCGATACAATGGAATTGCTTGGTTGGAGCAGAAGTATATCGCCGTCTCCAAAACAAACTTTTGTGCGTTTTTGGAGCGCAATTGCATTCGTGTTTTGACCGCGGAAGCCTTTGTGGCGTATTGGTTAAGCGCTATAGATTCTCAAATCCTAATGCAAGAAGGAGAAACGACCAAATGAGAACGCGTCAAATCGCCTTTGGGCGCTATGTCGTAGTCGCAATTGCGTCTTTGCTATGCGCGGGAACGCTAATGGCGGCAAACCCTGCGGGAAGTTATACGCAAACTTGCTCCAACATCAAGCTAAACGGCGAAAATCTTTCCGCCGATTGCAAGCGAATGAACGGTTCTAACAACCATTCAACGCTAGAGTTTGCCACCTCCTGCGTGGGTAATGTTAGCAATGTCGACGGGCATCTTGTCTGCACGGGACCGATTGGTTCTTTTGCTAGAACCTGTAGAAACACGAGAGTGGAAGGCAATATCGTCTATTCTAATTGCCAACGCATAAGCGGCAGTTGGAAAGACACACAGTCTTCATTTAGCGGATTTCAGCATCCGCTTACAAACTGCGACGGCAATTTGGTCGATAAACCAACTTGTAACTAACGTCCAAACCCGACCAGTAACGATTTGTTATTAGTCGGGTTGTTTAAGTCCCCGTTTGATATAGGCAAAATCGTTAACTTTATCGGAATTATAAACCCCGCAAAGCGTTTGATATTTAAACAAAATTGCGTAATCCATCGACAAGTCTCTTATCTTGAAAAGCCAATATCTATTTTGTTGATTGATTATTTTCATATTCTGCGGAGTATGCGAAAAAACGTTAGCTATGAGTTACGATCCACGCTAAAACGTCTTTATCCGTTATACTCCCATTAGCCAAAGACAGACCAAACGCGATCAATTTATCGTCGCTACAAGATATTTCAACGCCGTTTATTTTAAGAAAACTTAACATAACAAGAATACCCGTTCGTTTGTTTCTGTCAACAAAAGGGCGGTTTTAATCAATCCAAAAGCTAATCTGGCGGCTTTCGCCTCGATCGTGGGATAAGCGACGATCCCGCCATAGAAAGCAGCCGGAGCAAAGAGCGCCGATTCAAGAAGCGCTATATCGCGTAGTCCGCATAACCCGCCCGCTTCTTTGATAAGCTCGTCATGCAACATAACGATCTGTTCGGTTTTAAGTCCGATCATTTAGCCAGTTCTTTAAACGCTCTCTTATGTTTTTCAAGTATTTGTTTGCCGATCATTAAAACGTTCGCGTTGTCGGCAAACGTTTCGTCCTGAAAACAGCTATATTCTAATAGAACATAACGCGGAGCGTTGTTTTTTAAGATAATTGCCGCGCCGTTTTCCGAAGCAAGCCGCGCTACTTTTGAAAAGTTTTGATTTGCTTCGGATATTGAAACTATGCTGTTTGAATTGAACGTCATAACCGCTCCTTTGCGTTGATTTGGCGTATTATAGTATATATTAGGATATATTTATCCTAATTGACAAAAAATAGAGCGTCTAAACCGCCTAGCTTCTTTCTTTAGCTTTTATTTTTGGACGAAATACGATCAATCTTGCCGATAGGTTCGTCGGCGATCCAAACGATTACGCTATAGTAACCGCTTTAGAATCTTTGTTTTTTCAACGATCTTTTTGGTTTCCTCGATCGTAATCTTTGCCCAATTTATATTTAATCCGATTTTATTCGCAACGCTTAACAGATTTTCTTTTGTCGGATTTTTGCCTTCGCCGTCGATCGTCGTCAAATGTTCGCCGTTAATCCCTTCGCTATAAGTTAAATCAAAAGCGGGCGAAACGCTCCATCTATTATCATCGTAGAGAAAAGCGAAGTTTTTTGCGTGATCGTCTCGATTATGAGCGAAAACGTTAAAACAGGCTTGGCGGTATAATTTTTGCGCCTGCGCGAAATCTCGCGTAAGAGTTAGCGCGGCGTTTATCAGATCGACATAATCCAACGACGGCAAACGATAACTGGCGTTTAACAAAGCCGAAGCCGAAAGTTTATGAATCTTTTTTTCGCCTTGCCGATCAAAGCGTTTAACGCCAAAAAACTTGCCTTCAAATAGTTTAGTTTCGGGCATATCAAGTCCCGCTAAACGCGCCGCTTGCGAATAGGCAAACTCTTTCTTGCCGACGCTACGCGGATCGAACGACGATCTAAACTTTACAATCCATGCCTCTTTCTCAAAATCAATCAATACTTTTGGTCGCGCTCCGCCGGAAGAGCCGCCCATTTTTACTAACGTTTCTAATTTATTCGAATCTTTTTCGGCTAAGATTTTTTCGGTTTCTTTCGCAAGCGCGGCTAAAGTTTCGTTTGCGGATTTCTCAACAAGCCTGTTTTCGGGCTTATATTCCAAAGCGCCCATACCGTTTGAACCTACGATAAGCAGTCGATCGACGATTGAAAGCGACGCTGGATTGACCCCTTGTTTTTTAAGCAACCGATCGATTAACAATCTCCCCCAGCCCTCCGGCAAAGAGTCGTCGAATACACCGAAATTGCCGTTAAAAGGTTCGTCGTCCGCTATAAAAACTCTTTTTTCAAGCGGCAGATAAAAAGGCGATATTGAAAAGCCGTCCGCAATCCACGTCGAATCGTATTCAAAAGCGGCGCGTCGATTATCCGCCGTCGCCGTTCGACCAACCTTGCGACCTAGATAATAGACGTTTGCAACCGCGCTAGGCATTGACGATCTCGTCGATCGATTGATAGTTTTTGCGCTCAAAAAGCTCGTTAAAGTCGCTCTCGTAGCCTAGCGCAAAGGCTATCTTGATAAGGCTGTTTAGCGCTATTTCGCCCGTTTGTTCAAAGCGTTTGATCGAACCAAAGCTAACGTTCGAACGCGAAGCCAAAAGCGCTTGCGAGATTTTTGCTTCTTTGCGCCGAAGCCTTACGCGCTTCGCGATCAAACGCTTGATAGATAATATAGTATCTATTTATAGCTCCTTTTGCTAATTTTGGATTATATTTTAGCTGTTTCTTGCCAAGTTTGCAATGAACGTGGGGGCGAAAATCTAAACGCGGCGCAACCTCGCGTTTATCTTGATTGGCGGCGACGGAAGCAAAATTGGAACGAAAACTTACCTATTGGCGTTTTGCAATAAGTTGGCAAGCGTTTGCGTAGCAATTGTCTCGTTCGTTCAAAAGCGGACAAACTAATAAAGCGCGTTTTGAACGACTGATATTTGGTTTGTTAAATATCAAGGCGCTCTTCGTTTTGGGCATAGTAATATAAACGATGGTATTCATAAATCGAAGTTTATGTTTTGACGCGACGCAAATTGAAAACGCATTAAGTCTTAAGTCATAACTATAGAAACATAAACGTTTATTGAATTAACAAACAGCGCATGCGATCATATCCGCTAAATACGTAGAAATGTTGCAGCGCAATAAATATATTAGAAGGAATTTGTATGAAGATTGACGATAAGGCAAAGTTCCCAAGTTTTCAAACCAATTTGTATGACTATGAAGAGTATCTTGTCGAAACCAAAAATCGCCGCGCGTTCATTTTTTTAGAACGCGCGCTAAATATCAATCCGCTTGCGAAAAAACAGAAAGGATAGGAAAGCAGCCTATGAAATATTCTTTTTTGCCAAATACAATAAAAAAAGCAACAATACGCATTGCGTTTACGATCAACGACGCATATGTAAAATATTTCGTCGTATGTCTAACCTCTTTGCTTGAATCTGCGGGCTCCGAAGAGCTTCATTTTTATGTTATCCACGATGACATATCCGAACATAGCAAAAAACGGATACTTGAATTACAATCAATTAAAAACTTCAAAATGGACTTCTTAGAGTTTGACAATAAAGCGCTCAAAGATATTAAGCCTCAACAATTCGAGCATATATCTATCCATTCGTCATATAGACTTTTGCTAGCGACTATAATACCGGATTTAGACAAAATTATTTATTTAGACGCAGATCTAGTTGTTGTAAAAAGTCTTAAAGAGATGTGGGAGATAGATATATCAAACTATTACATAGCGAGCGTAAATGATCAATCCGCGCTCAATAATAGTTTTAACGACTGGATACCAAAGCTTAAATTACCAAATGATTATAGATATGTTAATGCGGGCATAACTCTTATAAATCTGAAAAAATGGCGAGAATACGATCTAGAAAAAAAATTCTTAATTGCGTCGAATATCTTTTACGATGCTATAAAATTTCCGGAACAGGATATATTGAATATTGTATGCGCCAAAAAAAATCTAAAGATTTCAGGTATATGGAACGCTATGCCTTTGCAAAAATATATGGTATTAACCGAAAAAGAAGAAGCGTTTTCCGATCCGCATATTATCCACTATGCGGGCTACAATAAGCCATGGATATATCCAGACGTTCCATACGCCGATCTTTTTTGGAAATACGCTCGTAAAACCTCTTACTATGAAGAATTATTATATGGTTGTAAAAATACGCAACAGCAACGAACAGTTGACGATATTTATTGGCTAATGCATAAAATACGATTAAAAAACGTATACTATCGCAAATTTATTAAATATAAAATACTCGTTATTTTAACGTTAGGCTTAATTAAAAAATATAAGAATTTAAGAAATGAAAACCGTAAAAAATTAAAGTATCTTAAAAAAAGATTTGGTTGGTAGTCTATTATGCAAACGCCAAAAATAAAAATTCTTGTCGGCTACCATAAGCCCGCCACGCTTCTAAAAAGCGATATTTTTACGCCTATTCACCTAGGAAGAGCAGTAGCGTTAGACGAAAGCAAAGACGGCGCTCTTGACGCGGACGAGCTTAAATGGATGCAAGAAAATATGATCGGCGACGATACGGGCAATCATATTTCAAATCTAAATAGAACCTTATGCGAACTAACCGCATTCTATTGGGCATGGAAAAACCTAGATAAGTTAGATAATCCCGATTATATCGGTTTTATGCACTACCGCCGCCACTTATCTTTTTCGGACGAAAAATTACCTGAAAACAATCAGGAATACCACTCTTTTGCGTTGGACGACGACTATTTGAAAAAATGCCGCTTAAACGATAAATCTGTAGCAGAAAAATGTGTCGCATATGACATGATTATCAAATCTCGCTATAAGTTTTTCAGCAATAATCCTTATTTACATTATAAAAACAATCATCAAATAAATGATTATGATATTGCCTTATCAATACTTGCCGAAAAACATCCAAATATGGTGAGACATAGCCTTAAATATAATAAGAGCAACTTTGATTTTTTTACAAACATATTCATAATGAAAAGCGAATTGTTTTATCGGTATTGCGAGTGGCTATTTGATATTATCTTTGAAGCGCAAAAACATATAGACGCCTCATATCGATCTATGCAAGACGCTAGGGCTTTAGGCTATATCTCGGAACGCTTGACGGGAATTTATATCACATATTTATATGACGAGAACAAAGCGAAAATATGCGAACTACAAAGCGCTTTTATAGATAACTCCTATTACGGAACAGCGTCGATCGTTAAACCCGCGTTTGCGACTAGCAACGTCCCTATAGTTTTCGCTTGCGAAGGCGATTACTATCCCTATACTGGCGTCGCCATCAGCTCGCTAATCAAAAATGCTTCGCCAAATTATAATTATGATATGCTTATTTTTGTGGATACAGAGGTACTAAAGAAAAAGAATTTATTGCTTTCGTTAGCAGAAGGCTATGATAATATCAGTATTCGTATAATCAATATTTTTGCATTTATTGATACCCCTATACGCTCGGTATATTACCATTTCTTAGCGCCGACAATCTTGCCCCATTATAACAAGGCGTTATATTTTAGTAGCGATTCGGTAATCCATAAAGACGTTGCCGAACTGTTTAACGTCGATCTTGAGGACAATATAGTTGCCGCCGCTCGCGACGTAACTATGCATATAGGATTTCATACAAACCAATGGCATCAACATTATTTGCTATTTAGATCTAAACTAGAAAATCCTTATAACTATTTCAACTCAAGCGTTCTTGTTATGAATCTAAAAAAAATCAGAGACGAAAGAATCGAACAACAGTTTTTTGATGAGATAACCGAGCTTAAAAATCCTAATTTTTGGGATCAAGACGTTCTAAATTGCGTATGCGAAGGAAACGTAAAGTTCTTAGACCTTAAATGGAACCACCAATTTTCGCCGCCATATCAAACGCCAAACTACGCTAAAGACTGCCCCACTAAATTGATCAAAGAGTATATCGCAAATGTCGACGATCATTATATTACTCATTTTACCGATTGCCATAAGCCATGGCTAGAGCCGCATAGAATGTTGGCTGAAAACTTTTGGCGCTACGCTAGGAATGCTCCGTTTTACGACGAAATTATCCAAAAAAATATTGGGGGTATTCATCAAGATTCCATTAACGATATTTATTGGCTACTTCATGAAATATACTACGCAGATAAACTTATTTATGACAATCGCAGATACAAAATCCTATATCTATTGTCATTTGGAAGAGTTAAAAAATATAAAAACAAGTATAGCAAAGCAAAACGTAGGCTAAAAGAACTAAAAAGGAGATTCGCGTGGTAGAGCAAAAAGAAAAATCGGTTTTAATCGCAGGCAACGGACCAAGCCTAGCGGCTATAGACTACCGCAGACTCCCGCGCGATATTGAAGTTTGGCAACGCCTTGTCAAAAGCCGTTAGCGATCTAAACAGAGATTGCTAAATCCAGTCAGGTTGCGCGGACTACGGCAAAAACCGTATTACAAACGATCTAAAAGCGAGATAACCAAATAAATCAGGCGACGCTATTGGCTATAAAAGACGAAAGTGTATACGACGTTAAGCGATAAAATAAAAGACGGCGCTATAAAGATCGGCAACAAAAAGCAAAATTGAACCAACGCCGAACGTCTCTCTACGTAGAGATAAACGTTACATTAAAAACGGCGTTGTTCTATGTTTGCTCGGGTTTTCTTTGTTTATGAATTAGGAGATGAATAAAGCGAAGCGCGTTCCACCTGATCCACTCTAAAAAGAAGGGGCTTTGCCTTAAATAAACGCCGTAGAGTTTTTTATGTTTGTAGCGGCATTTGTAATAGCGATCCCAAGGCTTATTTGGTCCGTTAAAATGCGCGATAACGGGGCGAGATCTTGCATATTCCATCCGTTCGTCGCTATAAGCGCCCCGCTGTCCGTCAAACCAAGCGTTTTGCTGAAGATTGTATCGCGGTTCTAACCAATAGATCTTATTTCTAAAAGTATAGTTCAAAACGTCTTGATCGACATATACTATTTTGTCAAATAATAATTTCGTATTTTCAAATAGCAAATCGCTTATTTTATCTTTTACCCATTTTTTATTATTGATCAGCATAACGCCGGAATTAAATAAATGATCAACTTTAATTTTCATTTGCGATTTGGCGGATTTATACGTATCTTCGACGGCGCCAACATAGTTATCGCCAAGTTCCGTATTCCATAAATCGTTTAGCGAAGCGTTTGCGACCAAATCGCAATCTAAATATAAAACTTTTTCCAAATCCGGTTTTAGTTTGGGGATTAGATAACGATAATACGCTTGCAATCCCACGTGTTTGCACTCGATAGATGCGCCTTGCGGATTGATCGGGCAATGCGCAAATAGTTTCTCGTCGATAGCGATATATTCTATCGACGCGCTTTTGCTTTCAAGTTTCGATAGCTTTTTCTTGTTTTTATCGGATATGCCGCCGTCTAAAACATAAAAATTAACGCGATCGCAAGAAAGCATATTTTTAACGATAGAGGTTATCGCTACGCTAAGATGTTGCGCGAACTTATCGTCGGAGGCAAAAAAGATATGCATTTGCGACGCAATCGCGTTAGACGATTCTAAAATATGGCTATCTTGCTCTTTTTGAACCGGAGAAATTAAAATATCGCTTTGCAATTGTTTATTCAAAGTATTTTCTTTTACTTCTGCAGATCAAATCCGCATTTAATAAAACGTTTCTATTTAATAACGTTGAATGTATAAGCATAGGACGAAATTTAAATTTCTCCATTGATTCGCGGCAAAAGCCTCTCGCCAACCTGTAT
>JAISRI010000233.1 GCA_031273735.1 Helicobacteraceae bacterium | reverse complement strand
GTGTTACGCGATGTTAACCGATTCGCAAAAGAAAAAGTTTGAAGAGGAAAAAGAGCTCGACTTTGCAATCGATTTGCCCAAAATCGGACGCTTTCGTTCTAACTACTACTACGAGCGGCGCAATATGGGAGCGTCGTTTCGCGTTATTCCAACCGAAATCCCTTCGATCGAGAGTTTGAATCTGCCCATTATGGTTAAAGACGTTATCAAACGTCAAAAGGGGTTGATTCTCGTTACGGGTCCTACTGGAAGCGGTAAAACGACGACTTTGGCGGCTTTGGTTAACGAGCTAAACAACACCGAAAAGGGACACATCATCACGATCGAAGACCCTGTGGAGTTTATTCATCCGCACAAAAAATGTATCGTTTCGCATAGAAGCATAGGCGAGGACACGTATAGCTTTGCGGACGCGCTTAAACACGCCTTGCGCCAAGACCCCGATATTATCCTTGTAGGCGAAATGCGCGACGTGCTGACGATCAGAACCGCTCTTATGGCGGCTGAAACCGGACACCTCGTTTTCGGCACGCTTCATACCAACTCTTCGCCGCAGACGATTAGCCGTATTATCAACGTCTTTCCAAGCGACGAACAGGCGCTAATCCGCACGCAGCTTTCGATGGGGCTTTTGTGCGTCATTTCGCAGGTGCTTATGCCAAAAGTAAACGGCGGGCGAAAGGCTGTTTTTGAGATTATGGTGAATATTCCCGCGATCGCCAATCTGATCCGCGACGATAAGTTGCACCAGATTTACTCGACAATGCAGATCGGGCAAGGGCAAACCAAAATGCAAACGCAAACGCAAGAGCTTATCAAAGCTTTCCGCGCGGGCGAAATTAGCCGTGAAAACGCGCTGAAATACTCTTCAAATATCGACGAGATGAAAAAAGCGCTAGGCGCGGGCGCGGGCGAGTAAACCGCCAAAATCGGTTGGGCTTTGCGTAATCTTAGCCCAACCATTTTGGTTAAGAGGGCGTTAAGCGCCCGACGATCAACCGAAAGCGGAGTATTGACGGCGAGTTGCGCTTGCTTAACAAAACGGATCGTTTTGATATGATCCGGCGATGATTTCTCGTTATCCCACAAAACAGATTTTTGTTGGCAAGGTCGCGATCGGCGCAGACGCGCCAATCTCCGCGCAATCGATGAGCTTTTCCAAAACAAGCGACGTAAAAGCGACGCTAGATCAGATAAAACGTCTCTATTTCGCGGGCGCGGATATTGTCCGCGTCAGCGTTCCCGACGAACAAAGCGCGAACGCGCTAAAAGAGATCAAAGCGCAAAGCCCTCTTCCGATCGTGGCGGATATTCATTTCAACTATCGCCTTGCGCTTAAAGCCGCCGAATACGTCGATTGTATTCGTATCAATCCGGGTAATATCGGCGCAAAATCGCGGATCAAAGAGGTGGCGCAAGCGTGTAAAGATCGCGATATTCCGATTAGAATCGGCGTTAATAGCGGTTCGCTGGAGAAGGAGATCGAGGCAAAATACGCAAACGGCGCGGAAGGTATGGTTCAAAGCGCGCTGTATCACATTAAGCTACTAGAGGATTTGGACTTTACGGCGATAAAGGTATCTATGAAAGCCAGCGACGCGACGCGGACTGTCGAGGCTTATCGTATGTTGCGCCCGCTAACGCCCTACCCTTTTCATCTTGGTTTGACCGAAGCGGGAACGACTTTTCACGCCACGATCAAATCGTCGATCGCGCTTGGCGCTCTGCTTCTTGAAGGAATCGGCGACACGATGCGCGTATCGATCACGGGAGAACTTGAAGAAGAGATCAGAGTCGCCCGCGCCATTTTGCAGGATAGCGGACGGCAAAAAGAGGGCGTAAATATCGTATCCTGCCCCACTTGCGCTAGATTAGAAGCCGATCTAAAGTCCGCCGTAACCGAAATCGAAAAGCGCGTTCATAAGATCAAAACGCCGCTGAATCTTTCCGTAATGGGTTGCGCCGTCAATGCGCTTGGCGAGGCAAAACACGCCGACGCGGCAATCGCCTTTGGCAAAAAAAGCGGGCTTGTGATCGTTCGCGGCAAAACGATCGGCAAATATCCCGAAAACGAACTTGTCGATCGCTTTATGCAAGAGGTCTATAAACTAGAAAAAGATTATAAATCAACGTAGGTTTTCAACCATTTCATCGGTTTTTGGTTTGGATCTCGCGACTAGGCTTCCCGTTACGCAAAAATCATTTGCACCGCCTCAATTTTTTGTTTATTTTTGACCATTTATTACGCAAAAAAACTATAATAACGCTAAACTATTAGCGACTATCGCTCGTTTTTGCAAAACGGCGTTGGCGTTAGAAAGGAAGTTTTGGTAAATGTCAATAATTGGATTGCGCGATATTAGCCGCGAAGAGTTCAAGCTATTTCAAGATTACGTCTATAAAAACGTCGGAATCGCGCTTGCCGATCACAAAATAACGCTTGTTCAAGGTAGGCTCGCAAAACGACTTCGCGCCTTAGGACTTAATTCGTATAAAGAGTATTACGACTATATGATCGCCGATCATTCGGGCGAAGAGGAGTATCAGTTAATCAGCGCGATTAGCACCAACGTTACGCAATTTTTTCGCGAGGGATCGCAGTGGGATTTTTTAAACGACGAGTTGCCAAAGATTCTTGCGAGAAAACGCGAAAAGAAATTGCGAATATGGTCGGCGGCATGTTCTAGCGGCGAAGAACCGTACTCGATCGCCTTTTTTTTACACGCGCATATTAACGATTTTTCCCAATGGGATATAAATATATTAGCAAGCGACATTTCAAAACGAGTTTTAGCCAAAGCGCAAAGCGGCGTTTATGAAGAGAAAGATATTCAAGGCGTGCCGCGCAATCTTTTAAACTCCTATTTTGCGATCGGAAAAAACGAAAAGGGAGAAAAAGAGTATCGCGTAACCGATCCGATTAAACGTATGATCACATTCAAAATGTTTAATCTAGTTTATGACAGCTTTCATTTTTTTGCATCTAATTTTGATATTATTTTTTGTAGAAACGTGATGATCTATTTTGACGCGCAAACCCAACATCGGTTAATAAGCGCTTATCACAAAGTTTTAAACGAGAACGGTTTGCTTTTTGTAGGGCATAGCGAATCGCTCACTCGTAATAAAGAGGAGTTTAAGTTGATTAAACCCTCTATTTATATCAAAATATGAAAGGCAAAAAATGGCGGATATCCAAAACCTAACCGATCAAGATTTGATCGCCGAGCTAACGCGCAGACTTGATCAAAAAAACGCTTCGATCGAAGAGGTGGAGTTTATGACTAAAAAACTTTTATCTCTTAACGAAGCTACAAAAGACGCAGAATCGATTAAAGATCAGTTTATGTCGCTGATGAGGAGCGCGTTTTCAAACCCGATCAATTCGCTCTTGAATCTTGCCGACTCATTAACGGATAGAAACGATCTAGATCATTTTAACTATACCGCGAAAAAGCTATGC
>JAISRI010000205.1 GCA_031273735.1 Helicobacteraceae bacterium | reverse complement strand
ACGCCGTATGGCTTAAGAACGTCGCCTTCTGCAGCGAATGCAGAGACCGCTAACGCGGCTGCCGCCGCTACGCTAAACTTGATTGCCTTCATTTACTCTCCTTAAAGGAAGTTTGGTTTCTCCTCAACTCAAGTAAATAAAGGTCGTCGCGCTTAATAGCGAAGTCTTTATCGGCGCGGGTTTGTTAGACGCTAAGCGCGATCGGCGGCGATCTGGCGCGGCAAAAATCTTTTGCGCTACCTCCTCAACTCGGCAAAATCGCGGCGATCTAGCAAAGTTACCTTTAATAAACGATCGTGGCTAGTCGTTGTTTTGCGCTTAATAAACGTCGATCGCTCAAGCCGTTTTTTATATAAATCGCGCCCCTTTTAAGCGGCGACGATCTAAGCGTAATTAGCGACGATCGGCGCGGCGCGATTTAGCGTTATTCCGCGTTAAGCCGCGCTTATTTCCCTCCTCCAAAAACTCCATCGCGCGCTCTAAATGAGGTCGCAACTGCTCCACGTTTGCCTTTGCGTAGCGATTAAAAGAGCTACGCCGCCCCGTCGAATGGTTGCTAAAGCGCCGCGCCAAAAATTCCGGACAGCCGCCGTCCAGCATAGCCGTAATAGCAAAACTGCGAAAGGTATGCAAACTTAGCCTAGCATTTCCTTTTGCTTCGCGGTTGCCCTCCACTACGCCGTCGATCATCGGTTGCAGATAGTAGTTAATCATTTGCGCGTTTGGCGCGCCGTCGCCTTGACGCGATTTGCGGCTACCCCATACCACTAGATCGTTTGGTTCGAGCGTCCCCAAAAAGCTCTCCAACTCTCGCCGCGCATAGGAGCATAACGGGATTATATATGTATCGTCTTTGCTCGTATCGCCGCTTTCCGCTTTTTCGTCGATTAGCCTTATCGCGTTGGATTCTAGATCTACGTCTTTGCGCCGCAAGCGTAGCAAAGCGCCGCGCCGCGCGCCCGTCGCTACCGCCAACAGGGCAAAACGCCGCGCAAAATCCAGCGCTTTGGTCGCCTCCAAAATCCGCGCCGTTTCACTTTTTGTAAAGGTGCGCTCTTTCTCGTTGCCCAGCTTGGCTATTTCGGGATAGGTTTTATACAGCCCCGCAATGGGGTTTTTATAGATCAGCGGCGTTTCTTGAGCCATCTCGAACGCATAAGCCGCGCCGATAATATCGAGCAAACTTCTGCAAAACGCCTTAGAATAGCCGCCGTTTTCGCTCTCTCGTAACGCGGCAATCAATAGCTTCTTTTTTGCAATCTTTCGCCGCAACGCAAGCGCCTCGCCGTTTTTGATCTCTTTTGCCGCCGTTTTTAGACGTTTAAGCGCGGCGAGATGTCTGCCCACTTTCGCGTTTTCCTTTAATTTGACGTTATATAGCGCGATAAGATCGGCTCTCGTAACCGCGCTTGCCTCCCGATCGCCTAAAATCGGTTTGATATGCGCCTCGTAACGCGCCAGCATTTTAGACGCGCTTACGCGCCGTTTTGTCGCCTCGAAATAACGTTTTACGATCAGATCGAGCGCGATCGTTGGCTGTTTTAACGTATGGCTCTCTTCGTTAGCGCCGCCCGAACTTGTTTTGTCGTCCTCTTTGCGAACGCGAATCCAAATTTCTATTTTGAGCATTCGCCCCCCTTTTGTTTGATTGTTCCGCGTCATTCTAAGAAAATAAGAACCGCTTTTGCCACAACCGTCGCTATGAAAGGGTAAAAAGCCATAATTTCAAAAAAATGACGCGCTTTCACAAAAAAGCGATAAAATAAGCGCAATGAAACTACGGAGAACGCAATATGGGCGCAATTATGATGTTTGATACGCAAGCGGCGGTCGATAGATTACAAAGCGCCGGTTTTAGCGAGGTTCAAGCAAAAGGCGTAAGCGCTACGTTAAAAGAAGTCTTTTCGGTCGCTTCCGAAGGATTGGCGACAAAAACGGACTTAAAAGAGCTTGAAAACAGGCTAGAGATTAAAATTGCCGATCTTAAAAGCGAAATCGCCGATCTTAGAGGCGACAACAGAGCGATCAAAGCCGAAATCGGCGCTCTTAAATGGCTTATAGGAACCGTGTTAATCGGCGTTCTCGCCATTATCGCAAGGCTCTATCTTCACGCGGGCGTATAACTCCTAAATCCCCGCGCCAGCTTTCGGTAAAGGATAAAAGTTACTCGTCGGAAGAGCGCTCTTTTCTCGTCATTCCCGCGACGAAGCGATAGCCCCGCTTTTGGGGGCGTAAATCGCGAAGGAAGGCGGGAATCCAAGTTAGAAACCCAACATATTCATAAATCTTGCGCATTTACTCGCAAGATCTACATATACAGTCATTCCCGCCTACGCTGGAATCCAAACTAAAAACCCAACGCATTTGTAAAACCTACGAATTTATCGACAAAACCCGCGAATTTAGTCATTCCCGCGTAGGCGGGAATCCAAATACGACGGCTTTTGCGTCGCGCGTATTCACACTTATGAGTGATCGGGGATCAGCGCTTTGCGCTATTTGGATTCCCGCCTTCGCGGGAATGACTAGAAAGAATAATGGAAAATTGACGATTGCGGAGGTTAAACAATAAAAAAGGGGACGATCGAATGAATTCGATCGCCCCCTAAAACATCAATCTACCGAATTAATCGATAGATTGCGTTTAAGCGTTTAGCTTAGTTAAAGCTAACGCGAAGAC
>JAISRI010000202.1 GCA_031273735.1 Helicobacteraceae bacterium | reverse complement strand
TGCAAAGAAAACCGATGAGCGCTAATAAAAAACCTTTGAGTTTCGAGGAGGTCGCGGCGAAATATCCCGATTTTCCCCGCCTGTTACTTCTTAAAATAGATATGCACAGGCGAGGCGTGGCTTACGCCGATCGCGCCTTGAGCGCGTTTGATCCTAGCGTTCATCAAGGCGGCGGCACGCATATATTTGGAACTCGCGACGGTAAATTAACGGCGCGTCCCGAAGCTCTGACGCTACGCGACGGAACCTCCGTGATCGCCACGCCAACGCCTTTCGATCAAAATCCATACGTCGTCAATCTAATCGACGATCGCCTAATCGTTCACGATAAAAACGAGCCTATCGACGAAGTTTTTTTCTGGGAGAAGCCCGACTATTACGACAAACGAACCTCTAGCGGCGCGATTATGCAAAACGTCGTAAGCGCCCGCCCGCAACGCCTTTACGTCGTACCGAATCGCTACTGCCATTTTTGGACGCAAGACGATGGCGGCGGCGGTTGTAAGTTTTGCGACATCGTTAATAACCTTAAAACGCAACGCGAGGAGATCGAAATGCCCACGCGAATCAAAATTAAAGACGTTGGCGAAACGATCGACGAGGCGTTGAAAGAAAAAGGCAGATTTACGGCGATCGCGCTGACGAGCGGCAGCGATTTTCACGGCGAAAAACCGTTCGATAAAGAGGTCGATTTTTATATCGAAATTTTGCAAGCGATCGGAGAGCGTTTCGATACGGAGCGTTTTCCGTCGCAGCTGATATGCACGGCTCTGCCAAAAGAGCAGATAAAGCGCATTTACGACAATACGGGCGTTACCAGCCTCACCTACAATATCGAGGTTTTTGGAGAAAGTATTTTTAACGCGATCTGTCCCGGCAAAGCAAAATGGGTCGGTTACAAAGAGTGGAAAAAACGCCTTTGCGACGCGGTCGAGGTTTTTGGAGCAAGCCGCGTCAATACGGGAATCGTCTCTGGCGTAGAGCTTGCGCGTCCATTCGGAGTTAAAAGCGAGGAGGAGGGATTGGAGCTGATTTTAGGCGAAGCGGAGGATTTGGCAAAAAACGGCGTAAGCTCCGTAAATATGGTGTGGCAACCGCGTCCGGGAAGTTTTCTTGGCGCTCGCCATAATCAGACGATCGGCTCTCTCGAATACTACGTTCGCCTTGCGATCGGGCTTCAGGAGATTCGCCTTAAACATAATCTGTCGATCGATTTCGACGATTATCGCCGTTGCGGAAATCACCCCGACAGCGATCTTGCGCGCGTATTTCAATAGGAGGAAATGATGAAAAAGGGTTTATTTACATTGGCGTTTTGCGCTTTGGCGCTTTATGCGGAGCAATCCGTAGTGCGAGTTAGCAAGCAATACGGCGTGAATTATCTGCCGCTGATCGTAATCGAGGATCAAAAGCTGATCGAAAAACAGGCGAAAGCCGCCGGGTTAGGAGAGGTTAAAACGGAATGGATCACCTTTGGAAGCGGCGCGGTGGGCAACGACGCTCTGATAGCGGGGCAGGTCGATCTGGTAAGCGGCGGCGTGGCGCCTTTTTTGCGGCTTTGGGATAAGACGAAAGGCAAAGTAAAAGGTTTGGTCGCTTTGGATAAAGCGTCGTATTATTTCAACGCGAACGATCCGCGCATAAAAACTCTGCGCGATCTAAAAAAGGGCGATCGCATAGCGGTTTCCGCGATTAAATCGTCGTTTCAGGCGGTGTTGTTGCAGATGGCCGCCGCTAAAGAGTTCGGTATCGAAAATTACGATAAGTTTGACTCGCAAACGGTTACGCTCAAACAGCCCGACGCGCTATTGCAACTGATAAGCGATTCTAAAGAGATCGCGGTGCATGTAGCTACCGAGCCGTTTAATACGCTTGAAATACAGTCGCCGTCCGTTCATCGTATTTTAAGTAGCCGCGAAATTGTCGGGGATCTGCATACAAATCTTATGGTTTGGACTAGCGAAAGTTTTTACGTAAAAAATCCAAAACTCGCCAAAGCCGTCTATGCGGCGTTCGCGGAGGCGATCGATTGGATCAACGCGGATAAGAAAAGGGCGGCGGAGCTATATCTAAGAGTAGTAAAATCGCGCGAATCGATCGAACTGATATACGGCGTTATCGCAAGCGACGATCTGCAATACGCGATCAAACCTACGGAAAATACGACGCTTTTTAGCGATTTTCTCTACGACGTAGGGGCAATTAAGAGTAAGCCGAATTCGTGGAAAGAGCTGTTTTTCGAGATAAACCATTGACGCTTAACTACGAATTGATGTTGGAGAGTATCCCGCTTTATCTAGACGCGGCGGCTTATACGCTGCTTTTGGCGTTTGTGGGGATTATATTCTCCATCGCGATCGGACTTATATGCGCGTTGGTTCTTTACTACAAAACGCCGTATCTAAGTTGGTTTATCAAAGCCTATATCGAGCTTTCGCGCAATACGCCGCTCTTAATCCAACTGTTTTTTCTGCATTTTGGCTTAAAACTCGAAGCGGAATTATCCGCTTTTATCGGGCTTGCTTTTTTGGGCGGCAGCTATATGGCGGAGGCGTTTAGAAGCGGGCTTGAAGCGGTAGAAAAGATTCAGATTGAAGGAGCTTATAGTCTTGGACTTAGCCGCTTTCAAACAATGGCTTACATTACGGCGCCGCAAGCGCTTATTGTTTCTGTTCCAATGTTGGGCGCAAATATCATATTTCTCATAAAGGAAACTTCGGTAGTAAGCATTATAGCTATTAGCGATATTTTAGCCGTAGCGAAAGATATGATTTCGCTTTATTACGAAACGACGGAAGCGTTGATTATGCTAGTCGCTTCATATCTAATTCTGCTACTGCCCGTATCAATCGCGATCTATTACATAGAAAGAAAGGTAAGATTTGGCGTTTTCGGGCATTGACGTTTTGTTTAATTTAGATAACTTATCGCGGTTAATGGGCGGATTATGGGTTACGATTCGTATAGCGCTAATATCTATCGCGTTTTCCGCGCTTATTGGAGCGCTTATAGGCGTTGTGGCGCTAAGTAAAAATATATGGATAAAGATCGTCTATAAACTCTATCTTGAAAGCGTTAGGATTATACCGCCGATCGTATGGTTATTCACGTTTTATTTTGGTTTTGCGACGCTCTTTGAGATCAGATGGAGCGGCGAATTAACCTGCATTATCGTTTTTAGTATTTGGGGGAGCGCGGAAATGGGCGATCTTGTTCGCGCTTCAATTTCAAGTCTTCCCGCTCATCAGCGCCAAAGCGCGATGGCGCTTGGATTAAGCGGATCTCAAATATATCTGCGCGTAATCGTTCCGCAAGCGTTAAGGCGGCTTTTGCCCGCCGCGATCAACTTGGCTACCAGAATTATTAAAACCACGCCGCTTGCGGCGATGATTACCGTCGTAGAAGCGCTTAAGATCGGGCAGCAGTTAATCGAGCAAAGCGTGTTAAACAATCCCAATGCGGCGTTTTGGATCTACGGTTTTATCTTTATGCTCTATTTTTTCATCTGTTATCCAATATCGCTTATTTCGCGTAAATTAGAACAAAGATATAACGTTAATGGCTGAATTATTAAGACTCGATCATGTATATAAACGCTTTGGCGAAAGCGAAGCGTTAAGCGATATAAATCTTTCGCTTAACAAAGGCGAAGTTTTGGTAATTATAGGCGCGTCGGGCTGCGGCAAAAGCACGCTGTTAAAAACAATTAACGGATTGGAGGAAACGAACGAGGGCGATATTATATTCGACGGCGTTAAGATCAACGCCAAAGATACAAAATGGCGTTTGATTCGCCAACAGATCGGAATGGTTTTTCAAAGCTACGATCTTTTTCCCCACTTAAGCGTTATTGAAAACGTAATACTAGCGCCAATCAAAGTCCAAAAAATAAGGAGGGTAGAAGCGGAAAAAAAAGCTATGGTTTTGTTGGAGAGAGTGGGATTGGCTCATAAAAAAGAATCCTATCCTAGAGAGCTTAGCGGCGGGCAAAAACAGCGCGTAGCGCTCGCGCGCGCGCTTGCAATGAATCCGCAGATAATGCTCTTTGACGAGATAACGGCTTCGATCGATCCCGAAATGGTTAGAGAGGTATTAGACTGCCTTCTGGAACTTGCTAAAGAAGGTATGACTATGATGATTGTTACCCACGAGATGGGTTTTGCAAAAGCGGTCGCGGATCGTCTTATTTTTATGGACGAAGGCAGGATTATAGAAGAGGGCTTGCCAAAAGCGTTTTTTGAAAATCCTAAAACCGATCGCGCTAAACGGTTTTTGAATCGTTTTAATTTCAACGCTTAACCAAGGAGTGTGCAATGAAAGGTTTGTTTAGAGTCGTTTTATCGACGTTTTTCGCTTTCGGCGTTATGTTTGGCGCGGATAATCCGTCGTCTTTGGAAGCGATCAAGGCTCGCGGAGTTTTGAAAGTAGCCGTTTTTGGCGATAAACCGCCATTTGGTTACATAGACGCGAAGGGTAAGAGCGTAGGCTACGACATTTATTTCGTAAAACGGCTCGCGAAAGAGCTTTTGGGCGACGAAAACAAAGTCGAATATACGCTTGTCGAACCTGCGGCGCGGGTGGATATACTAGAGAGCGGACGGGTAGATATAGTTTTCGCCAATTTTACGGTAACGGAAGAGCGAAAAAAGCGCGTCGATTTTGCCAACCCGTATTTCAAAACGGCGATCGGAGTCGTTTCTAGCGAAAAAGATTATATTACCGATCTAAAACAGTTAAAAGGTAAGAAGCTGATCGTCATTCGCGGCACAACCGCCGATATTTATTTCAGTAAAAATCACCCTGAAATAAGTTTAATAAAATACGATCAGATCTCCGACGCTTTTCAGGCGCTTAGAGATGGGCGCGGCGCGGCTTTGACGCAGGATAATACGCTAGTTTTAGCGTGGGCGCTAGAAAATAAGGGCTACAAGGTAGGCATAGGGACGATAGGCGGAGTGGATCCGATCGCGCCTGCGGTAAAAAAGGGTAATACCGAGTTAAGAGATTGGATTAACCAAACCTTTGAAAAACTAGGCAAAGAGCAGTTCGCGCTCAAGGCTTTTAACGAAACGCTTAAACCATACTACGGCGATTTTGTAAAACCGGAAGATTTGATCGTCGAAGGCGGCAAATTTTAATGGCAAAACGCGAAGTCAAGCCCGTTAGTAAAGGCGGTTATGTTCGCGATCTATCTTGAATGTTCTAAGTGCGGCGAAAAGGTCGATCGCGGACAAAAAGCGCAACTATGCCCAAAATGCGCCGCGCCGTTACTCGTCAGATACGATCTCGATAAAGTCAAAGCCGCTTTTTGCCCCAAAAAGCTAAGCGACCGTCCTTATAACTTATGGCGTTACGCCGAATTGCTACCTATTGAAAACGAGGCGAACGTCGTTAGTCTAGGCGAAGTCGTTACGCCTCTTATCGCGTTAAATAAATTAGGCGCTCGGCTTGGATTTGAAGCGTTATTGTTAAAAGACGAAGGGCTAAATCAGGGCGGAACGTTTAAGTCAAGAGGCGCGGCTTTGGGCGTAAGCCGCGCTAAGGAGCTTGGCGTCCGCGAGTTTGCTATGCCCACCAACGGCAACGCGGGAGCCGCGTGGGCGCTATACGGCGCGAAAGCGGGAATCAAGGCGTATATCGTTATGCCCAAAGACGCGCCGTATATCACGCGCTTAGAATGCGCGATCGCTGGCGCGGATCTCTATCTTGTCGATGGCTTGATAAGCGACGCGGGACGCATTATCGGCAAGGCGATCGCCAAAAATGGTTGGTACGACGCTTCCACGCTTAAAGAGCCGTATCGAATCGAGGGAAAAAAGACGATGGCGCTAGAGATTGTCGAGCAACTCGGCTGGCAAACGCCCGACGTTATCTTGTATCCCACAGGCGGCGGCGTAGGATTGATAGGCATTTACAAGGCGTTGCTGGAACTCATGGCGATCGGCGTTATCAAAACTTTGCCGCGCCTTGTAGCCGTGCAATCAAGCGGTTGCGATCCGATTGTGCGCGCTTATGAGGCGGGCAAAAAAATTAGCGAGTTTCGCGACAATTCGCGCACGATCGCCTTTGGGATCAACGTGCCAAAACCGATCGGCGATTTTCTAATTTTAGAGGCGCTGGAAAAGAGTAACGGAACGGCGATCGCGGTTAGCGACGCGGCGATCTTACGCGCTCAAAGCGAACTAGCTTGCGCGGAGGGGCTTTTTGTCTGTCCAGAAGGCGCGGCTACGCTTGCCGCCGCTTACGAGCTGTTGCGACGCGGCTGGATCAAGCCAAATGAAAAGGTCGTTTTGCTTAATACGGGAAACGGACTAAAATATCC
>JAISRI010000149.1 GCA_031273735.1 Helicobacteraceae bacterium | reverse complement strand
AAAATGCGTAAGCGTTCGGTATTCCATTTGATCTTTTTGGATTCCCGCCTTCCTCCGCGATGGACGCTTCCTGCGGAAGCTATCGCTCCGTCGCGGGAATGACTAAATGCGGCGGTTTTACTAAAATAGACGAAATGATTGAGGCATTTGGAAAACTACCTTAAACGAAGCAAATCCTACAAATGCCGTCATTCCCGCGAACGAGGTCTCCAAAACTCGCTTTTGGAGTTTTGGAGCGAGGAAGGCGGGAATCCAAACCAAGATTTACGGCGTTCCTTCGCGGCTTACAGTTGGAGACAGCCTGCCGCTAAAGTCGCAGGAACGATTGCGTTTGTAGGATTGCTGAAATTATGTCGGGATAGAGATATTGCCTAAAACCTCGAAGCTCGCGCTATTTTCGATCTCTGAGTGGCTAAGGCAGACAATATCTAGGCTAAAGCGTTCAAATATCTGCGCGAGCGATCGGCGAAGTTGCGGTTCTACAATCAAAATTATAGGCGAAACGCCTTTAGAAATTAGCTCGTCCTTCTTTGTTCTCGCCGCATCGACAAGCGCGTTGATCTCGCGAACGTTCAAAAGCAAATTTCGCGTTCCGTTTTGATCTTTACATTTGTCCAAAAGTCGCTGTTCGCTCGCGTATTCGAGCGTTAAAATACGCATAACGCCGTTTTCGTTTTTATACATACTTGTAATCGTTCTTTTGAGTCTTGATCGTATAAGCTCGGTTAGGATTTCAGAGTTTTTAATCGCGGGCGCTAAATCGGCGATCGCCTCCATAATCGTAAGCATATCTTTGATCGGAATCTTTTCGTGCAAAAGATTTTTTAGCGCCGCTTGTATCAATCCGATACCAGCGCTTTCGGTAGCTTTAATCGCGTCGGCTACGACGGTAGGATAATCTTTTTTCAGTATATCGATTAGCTTTTGAACGTCCTCGCGGGTAAGCATATCTTCGGCGTATTTTTTAACCAGCTCCGTTAGGTGCGTAGCGATCACGGTAGCGGGATCGACGACCGTATAACCTTTTACGATCGCGTCGCTCTTTTTGTCGCTATGAATCCATATCGCGTCCAATCCAAACGCGGGTTCTTTGGTAGCCGTTCCGTCGATCTCCTCGATCGCAAGACCGCTGTTGATCGCCAAAAACTGACCTGGAAATACCTGACCGTTTCCGATCGCCACGCCTTTTAACTTGATCTCGTAGCTGTTTGGTTCCAATTGCAAATTGTCGCAAATATAGACCTGCGGCATTAGAAAGCCATTCTCCCCCGCGATCTTGCGTCGCATTGTCCTAATCCGATCGCTAAGATCGCCGCCGTGTTTATCGCCCGCAAGTTTAATGAGTTGGTAGCCCATATCGAGTTCTAAAAGCTCGCCTTTTAATACGCGCTCGATCGCGCTTTCTTCCTCTTTGGCGCGCTCTTCGGACGTTTTTTCTTTCGGTTTCGACGCGGCGGGAGCGCTCTGATCTTTTTTATGCGTCGGGCGCGAAAACGGCGCGTCGGCTCCGTCGCTTGAAAGTTCGTTTAACCAAGGCAGGGTTTTTCTTAACCACGCGCCGATCGCGCCGTCTTGCGAATTGCGGATCAAAAGCGCCATAAGAATAAAACACAAGCCGATAAACCCTAATGAAAGCGTCGGCAGACCTGGCACGATAGCGAATAAAAATAGGATAAATCCTACGATCAAAAGCGTTTTATAATCGCGCCCAAGTTGCGAGATTGCGCCGCTTGCAAAGTTCGACGCCTCCTCTTTGCTCGCCCGCGTGATAATAATGCCCGTCGCGGTGGCGACAAGCAGAGCGGGAATCTGCCCTACAAGCCCGTCGCCGATCGTAAGAAGCGTATATGTAGCCGCGCTTTGGCTAACGGATAGATCGTTTTGAAAAACGCCGATCAAAATGCCGCCTACGATATTAACGATCGTGATAATAATACCTGCGATCGCGTCGCCTTTGACAAACTTGCTAGCGCCGTCCATAGCGCCGTAAAAGTTTGCTTCTGTTACGATCTCTTGGCGACGTTTTTTTGCGTCTTCTTCGTTGATCAATCCCGCGTTAAGATCTGCGTCGATCGCCATCTGTTTGCCAGGCATTGCGTCCAAACTAAACCGCGCCGCCACTTCCGCTACGCGAGTCGATCCGTTAGTAACGACCATAAAATTAACCAAAACCAAAATAATAAATACGATAATGCCGATCACATAATTTCCGCCTACGACAAAACTGCCAAAACTTGCGATAATATCGCTAACGGCTTCGGGACCGTTATGCCCTTCGCTAAGGATCAT
The DNA here is from genome assembly GCA_031273735.1 of Helicobacteraceae bacterium. Lineage (GTDB taxonomy): Bacteria > Campylobacterota > Campylobacteria > Campylobacterales > SZUA-545 > JAIRNH01. The sequence goes on along the minus strand of JAISRI010000149.1, from coordinate 2,319 downwards.
TCTTGTAGTGGCGATATTTAGCACAATCCGAAATAGAGTAACTAATAAAATCATAGTAGGATATGTAGAAAAATCGGTCGGTTTAGCGATAAAAATCGAAATTAAGATAATCAGCGTGGCGATCGAGAGCGAAAGCGTTAATAATAAATCCAAAACAAAGCTAGGAAGAGGAACGATAATAATCGCCATAATGCCGACGACAAAAATAACGATCGTAAAATCTTTAAGCGCAAAAAGTAACTTTAAGAACGGAAAAACGCGGCTTAAAAGATTAAAGGGCGTAGCTTGCGCCATTATTCTCTAGTCAAGTCGGCTATGCTAGTCGTCGCCAGCATACCGTCGATTTTGGATTGGAGGCGGTTTAGAAAAGGCCAAATCAGACACAGAGAGCTTTTTGATTCTCCGCTTGGGCAGTTGCATAGCGCCGCCGAGCAGGTAAAAACCATAGCGCAATGATCGTCTACCGCGCGCAAAAGCGCCTCGATCGTGATCTCTTCGGGCTGTTTTGCCAGCACGAAACCGCCGCCCGCGCCCTTGCGCGAAGCCAAAATACCCGCCTTTGCCAACGATTGCAACACCTTAGCCAAAAAACTATGCGATAGTTTAAGATCGGACGAAAGCGCCGCCGCGTCCTTCGCGCCGTTTTGTTTGCTAATAGCGATAATCGCCATCAGCGCATATTCGCTCGCTTTTGTAAATAGCATATTTTCGCCCTTTTTTATAAATATTCGCGATAAAACTAAATTAAACGTCGTATTATAGGCTACTTTTTGTTCGCTTCGCAACCAAGCGTCCTAGCCCTCGACCTTTCCTAAAAATGCAAAAGCTATTTTGACGACCCGCGACGGCGTTATACGCTTGTAGGATTGACGCGCGTTCCCGCATACGCCAAAGTCGCATAAACGATCGCTTAAGAAAAACCCGCGCCTAGCGCCTATATTCAAAATCCGTTACAATCGCTCGAATTACAAAGAGGCGGCGTATGAAAATAAAACTTAGATCGTTTTCGCTCACAAGCCGTTTAACAATCTATTTCACGTTGGTAGTCGCCGTCGTAACGTTAGGTTTAAGCGCGCTGTTTATCGCTATGTCCGATAGCCATTTTTTAGAGCTGGATAGCTATTCGCTACGCGACAAACGCAGTTTGGTTGAAAACGCCATAGCAAACGCCGACTCTTTGAGCAACGCGGCGGCGCAAATCGTCGCAAGCGGCGCTCACAAGTTTTACGCGGCGATCGCTGACGAGCGGGGCGAAACGCTTTTTTGCGCGGAAGGTTTCGATCCTCCGCAATCGATTTTTGAGGAAAATGGCGACGAGGTTCGTATATGGCGCGAGGGCGATCGAGAGTTTCGCGCCGTCGTTTTTAGCGCGAAAGGATCTTTTTATCCCGAAAAATTAAAGGCGATCGCGGCGATCGATACGGAACATCATGCGGAGTTTATGCGCGATCTACGCGAAACGATAATCCAATACGCGCTGATCGCCGTCGTTATTAGCGGCGCGCTCGGCTATTTTGCCGCCAAAGGAGGGCTTGCGCCATTGCGCGCAATGAAGGCAAAGGCGGGGTCGATCAGCGCGAATCGCCTCGACGCGCAGATGCCCGTAGAGTCCGTCCCTATCGAGATGGCAGACCTTGCGGGAGCGCTAAATCAGATGTTGGAGCGGTTGCGCGACGATTTCGAGCGTTTAACCGATTTCTCGTCCGACCTAGCGCACGAGCTACGCACGCCCATTAGCAATTTACTGACGCAAACGCAAGTGGCGCTTTCGGCAAAACGCGACGGCGAAACCTACCGCGAAATCCTCTCGTCTAACGCGGAAGAGTTTGAACGTTTGGGGCGTATGGTTTCCGATATGCTCTTTTTAGCCAAAACCGAAAGAGGCGTCGATCTGCCTCGAAAAGAGCGCTTTTTTGCCGCCGAAGAGACGCGCGCGTTATTGGAGTTTTACGAGATCGCGGCGGAAGAAAAAGAGGCGAAGCTAACGCTAATGGGCGACGCGGCGATCGACGGCGATCGGCTTATGTTTCGCAGAGCCGTTAGCAATTTGCTTTCAAACGCTTTGCGTTACGTCGATCGCGGCGGCGCGATTAGCGTAACGATCGAGCGCTTGAGCGATAAAGCGACAATCGCGGTGGAAAACGGCGGCGAAACGATCGATCCAAAAGCGCTTTTACGCATATTCGACCGCTTTTACGGCGCAGACAAATCGCGGGCAAACGGCGGCGACGGAGCGGGGCTAGGACTCGCGATCGTAAAGGCGATCGCCAAAGCGCATAACGGCGACGTTTTTGTTTCTTCCGAACAAGGAATCACGCG
>JAISRI010000146.1 GCA_031273735.1 Helicobacteraceae bacterium | reverse complement strand
GATTCCCGCTTTCCTCCGCGAAAGGCGCTTAAAAAGTTGTCCGACTTTGCTAAATAGTTAGTTTTCGCAGGGGGTTAGCTCTAAGGTTAAAACGGCTATCGCTCCTTGCTTGTCGTCGCGGTTTTTGACGCTTAAATCCGCTCCGAGCGCGGTCGCCGCATTCTTGGCTAGATAAAGCCCAAGCCCCGTTCCTTTTTGTTTGCCTTTGCCCGCAAAGGGCGCGAAAAGATCGAAGCCTTCCATAATGCCGCTTCCTTCGTCGATCGTTTCGACGATCAGTTTTTTGTTTTCTAAACGGCTTTGAAAGGCGATCTTTCTGCCTTCGGGCGTAAATTTAAGCGCGTTGCCAAAAAGGTTTTGCAAGATATGGCTAATCAGAGTCGGGCGCGTTTGGATCGTCAGTTTTTTGGGCGCGATATTAACGACAAGCTCGCGTCCGCGCTCTTTAGCGAGCAGAGCGAAATCGTTTGCCTTGTCGCGCAGAAATTTGACGACGTCGATCGTTTCGAGAGGATCAAACTGCGCGTATTCGGCGCGACCGATATAAAGCACGCTTTCGGTCATCTTGTTCATCTCGTCGATCACGCGGTTGGTTTCGCGCAAGGTTTCTTGATACTTTTCGGCGTTTCGCTCTTTAAGAAGAGTAACGTCGTTTTTGGCGCGGATCACGGCTAACGGCGTTTTTAGCTCGTGCGCTATGCCCACAAACAGTTCGCGCTGATAGGCGATATGCCCCTCGATCCGCGCCAAAAGGCGGTTAAGCGCCTTTGTGAGCGGCTTTAGCTCGACGGGAACAAGACGGTTTTCGGCGATTGGCGTTACGGATCGTTCGTTCATTTTCGCAAGCTCTTCGGTCAAAGCGCGAATCGGGTGCGCCAAAAAGAAGGAGTAAAGCCCCGCGATAATCGGGATCAAAACGAGCGAGATCATATTTGCCGCAAAAACGACATTTTGTATCTCGTCGAAGGTTTCCGCTTGGCTAGTGATGTCGCGTTCTAACTCGATCTCGCTTGCGCCGCTCGCCGCTTCTAGTCGGTAGAAAAAACGCCCGTTTTCCTCGCGCTGGCTGAAGCGAAGATCCGCGTCGATATAAGCGCCGCCGTTTTTGGCGACGGCGATTTTGTTCGCCTCGTCGATCATAGCGCGTTCGATTTCGCCGTAGATTCCCCGTTCGATCATCGAATAGACGAGATACGAAAAGCCGAAAACCAGCGCCGCGAAGATCGGCAGCAACTTAAAGGCGAATTCGCTTCTTAGGCTTTTTTGGGGTAGCAAAATCGGTATCCGCGCCGTCTGACCGTTTCGATCGTATCGACTTTAAGCGGCTTGTCGATCTTTTGGCGAATCTGGTTTATCGCCACTTCGATCACGTTTGGCGTTACCAGCTCAGGCTCTTCCCATATCGCGTCTAAAAGCTGCTCTTTGCTGACGATCATATCGCGGTGGCGGGCAAGATGGGCTAAGACCTCGAAAGGTTTGCCTTTGAGATCCATATCGCTGCCCCTAAAAGTAACCAGCTCTTCGTCGGGGTCGATAAGCATATCGCCAATCTCGATGCGATTTGTGCTGCCAAATCTAAGCCGCGCCTCGATTCTAGCTACCAACACGTCAAACTCGAAGGGTTTGCAGATATAGTCGTCTGCGCCTCTTCTTAAAGCCTCGATCGCGCTTTCGCGATCGTCCCTAGCGCTGATCACCATGCACGCGGCGCGTTGGCTCTTGCGTTTGACCTCAGGGATTACCTCCAACCCGTCGCCGTCGGGCAACATCCAATCGGTAAGCACCATATCGTAGTTGCGAATACCGACGTAGTAGAGAGCGTCTTTAAGGCTTTCGGCTTCGTCGGTTTGAAAGCCAAGCTCGCGCAAGCCTTCCGAAAGCGTTTTATTGAGAGTGCTTTCGTCTTCCACAATCAGTATTCGCATTTTTACCCTTTTCTTAAAAAATTCTAAAGAATTATAGCCGATCGCGCCCTAAATAATCTCCAAAAACTTTAACGCGGAAATTAGGCGAAATATCCGGTTTTTCAATACAGAGGCGTAGCTTTTGAATCGACGGATTTAATCGCAAAATCTCCGTCGCAATCGCCTCGATCGCCTCTTCGAGCAACCCAAAACGCCCGCTTACTAGTTTTAAGGCGATCAGATCGGCTACAAGCGCGTAATCTACAAACTCCGCGCTATTTTTGTAGTCGTAATCGATCGCGGCGGAGGCGATCAAACGTTGCGGCTTTTCGCGCTCGTTTGGCAAAATCCCGATTACCGCGTCGATCGTTAGATTTTCAATCAGGATCGTCATACCACTCGCGCTTCCTCTCGTTTGAAAAGTCGCAATATATTGGGAATATGCTTGTAAAAAATGATAAATCCGCAAATTACGATCGGCGCGTGCGTGCCGATTACGGGAATTTCGGGGTGAATAACGAAGCTCAAAGCGACCGCCGTCATCATACCCGCGAGCGACGCGATAGAGGAGATTTTAAGCGTTTTTCCCACGACATACCACGCGACCAAGCCCAAAGCCGCCTCGATCGGCAACATAACCATCACCACGCCCACGCCCGTAGCCACGCCTTTGCCGCCCTCGAAAAGCAGATACGGGCTAAAGCAATGCCCGATCACGGCAAGAACCGCGATTGTCCAGAGCGTATATTCGTCTAGCCCCGCGATCATAGCGGCGATCATTACGACGGGTCCCTTGATCGCGTCGCAAACAAACGTGGCGATCGCTAATTTTTTCGCCAAAGCGGGATCGCGCTCTTTAACGACGCGCAAAACGTTTGTCGCGCCTATGCTGCCGCTACCGCTTTCGCGAATATTAACCTTGCCGAAAAGTTTGGCTAATACGACGCCGAAAGGAATCGCGGCGATTAGATAGCCCGCAAGGTAAAACTGAATGTTGATATTGAACAGAAAATCCATAAACGCTCCGTTGGTTATATTATGACCATCTTAACAAAGCGTCGCTGAAAAGTCGGCGCGAAGAGGGTTTCGCTTTTTTGTGATATAATCGCGGCTTTTTGTGTTCCAAACTTCGTCAAATTGCGTAAATTAAGGTTGAAAATGGCGGATTATAGCGGCGTTTCGAAAGAAGAAACGCTTAAAGCGCGGATTTTCGCGGATTTTTTTGATAAGTCTAAATATAGCTATAAACCAAATATAGACAATATAGATTTTATCGTAGCAAGCGCCGAAAATACTTTATTGGAATATCACTATCTTTGGGCGGAAGCAAAAACGGGCAATCACGATATTTGCGCTATGTTTGCGCAACTTGTTCTAACCATCGGTAAAGCGCGCGCGTTCGATAAAATCCTGCCGCCGCCGTTCTTGGGTTGCTTCGACGGCAAAAAAATCGCTTTCATTTCATACTCGGAAACTCAGAATATCTTTTATCAAAACGATTTCAATTGGAAAGTTACGCCGTCCAATACCGAAACAAAAGAGTTTAGACAAGTATACGATCAGATAAAGAAAATTATTGACGCGGATACTATGATCTTTGATTTTGCGCGCGACGAACAAGAGTTGCATCAATTTATCAAACAAAATTTTATTATTGGAAAAAATGAAACCGCAAGAATTAAAATAGACAAAAACAATTTTATTATTATTTATAACAAATGGTTACAAACGGTTAAACCGACCATTCAGGTCGATTGGGATTTAGCCAAAAAGAGCGGTATTATAGACGGCGATTTTTATCTTGCCGATCTGCTTTCGCTTGAAAACAAAACAATAAAAGATAAATTATCCGTAATCTTAAAACAAGATCAATACGAACTAGATAAACACAAAAACGAGGCGGGACTTTTTACAAGCTCGCATGTAGAATTTAACGATAATCAAATAGCGCATACGCAATTTTGGAATAGATACGAAAGACCGCCGCATAAAGATTATTGGGATTATATTATTGAACGCCGCGATCTCCTTGTGCCGCAAGACGTGCGCGAACGCAAAGGCAGTTTCTTTACGCCGCAGATTTGGGTCGAATTATCGCAAAAATACATTGCCGACGTTTTCGGTGAAAACTGGCAGGACGAATACTATGTGTGGGATTGCGCCGCTGGAACGGGCAACTTATTAGCGGGGCTTACCAACAAAGATCGCATATGGGCTTCTACGTTAGATAAACAGGACGTGGACGTAATGCGCGATCGTATATCTAACGGCGCAAATTTATGGAAAGAGCAAGTTTTTCAGTTCGATTTTTTGAATGATGAATTTTTACCGCAATCAAAAGGCGGAAAACTGCCCGACGAACTCTATAAAATTATTAACGATAAAGAAAAGCGCAAAAAGCTAATTATCTATATCAATCCGCCATATGCGGAAGCAACTACGGCAACAACCGTTACAGGAACAGGGGAAAATAAAGCGGGGGTTGCCATCTTACATAAAACAAAAGAAAAATACAAAATATCAATAGGAAAAGCAAGCAATGAAATTTTTGCGCACTTTTTAGCAAAGATTTATTGCGAAATGCCTTTTTCGACGATTGCAAACTTTTCAACTTTGAAAAGTTTGCAATCGTCGAATTTCTCTGATTTTCGATCTTTCTTTCGCGCAAAGCTAGAAAAAATTTTTTTAGTGCCCGCCAACACGTTCGATAATGTAAAAGGGCAATTCCCAATAGGGTTTTTTATTTGGAATACTAGAAAAGAGGAGACGTTTGAACAAATTACGGCTGACGTTTATGCTGGAAATGGAAATTTTGTCAAAACAAAAAAAATATTCGGAAACTTGCCGCAAAGTATAAATAGATGGATTAAATTATTTGATAATCAAAAGGAAAATATAATCGGTCATATGGAAAATCCAACGCCAGATTTTCAAAACAATAAATTTCTGTGTGTAATAAATAATGAAGGAACACGACACAATAACTATTATGCTTTTTGTCAAAATAATTTAATTGAAGGTTGTATTTATTTTTCAGTCCGTTATTGCATAGTTGCAGATTGGCTTAACGATCGTGATCAATTTTTATATCCTAACGACGGGTATAAAACGGATTTAGAATTTCAAAATGATTGTCTTGCTTTTACGTTATTTCACGGACAAAATCGCATTTCTGCCAACGAGGGAACAAATCATTGGATACCGTTTACCGAAGAAGAGGTAGGATCGCAACATAAATTCGACAGCCATTTTATGACCGATTTTATAGCGGGAAAAATTAAAGCCAGTCAAACGCTGTTTGCGGCGGATATAAAAAGAGATTCGCCGTTAAAATTCTCGGCGGAAGCAAAAGAGGTTTTTGACGCGGGGCGAGAGCTTTGGCGCTACTATCATCAACAAAAAAATCTCAATCCAAACGCCTCTTTTTACGATATACGCGAACATTTTCAAAAGCGTAACGAAAAAGGAACGATGAAAACAAAATCCGACGATGAAACGTATAATGGTTTGATCGCCGATTTGCGAGAAAAACTAAAAATTTTAGCGCGAAAAATAGAGCCGAAAGTATATGAATACGGCTTTCTAAAATAGCGTTATTATAAGGAATAATTTTGCGTGAAAAAATCGAGCGGCTAAAGCGAAAACTAGACGTTACGATCGCGGCGCACTACTACCAACGCGACGAGGTTATAGCCGTAGCCGACGTGATCGGCGATAGTTTGGAGCTTGCGAAAAAATGCGCGGGCGATCCAAACCCAAACCTTGTTTTTTGCGGCGTGGGATTTATGGCGCAGAGCGTCAAGACTTTAGCGCCGAACAAGCGCGTTTTAATGCCGCGAATCGCCTGTTGCTCGATGGCGCGTATGATCGACGGCGCAAGCTACGATCGCTCTATCGCGCTGATGGAACGCGCTGGTATCGAGCGCCAAAACGTTATGCCGATCGTCTATATCAACTCGCAAGCCGAGATCAAAGCGCGAGTCGCCAAAATGGGCGGAATGGTATGCACGAGCGCCAACGCGGAGACGATTATCCGCGCCGCGTTGAAAAACGGCAAAAAGATATTTTTTCTACCCGATCGTTGTCTTGGGTTAAATCTCGCCAAGCGAATCGGAATTAGCGCGGCTACGCTAGGGCGCGACGAGGATTTTGCTAGTAAAGAGCTGATCGCCTTCGACGGCTTTTGCTCCGTTCATCAGATTTTTACGATCGACGACATCGATTTTTACCGCGCGAAATATCCCGATATTATCGTTGCCGTTCATCCCGAGTGCGATCCGTCGGTCGTCGATCACGCCGATTTTGTCGGATCGACGAGCCAAATTATCAAGCGGGTAAAAGAGTTTCCGATCGAAACGCCGATCGCCGTCGGCACGGAGTTTAATTTGGTTAATCGCCTGCGCGAAAAAAACACCTTTGTTTTGTCGAGGCAAAAGCCCGAATGTCCGTCGATGAACGAAACGACGTTGCGCGACGTTTTGGGCGTTTTGCAAAGTATCGAAAACGAAACTTTTATCAACGAAATTACGATTGACGAAGAGGAGCGCGAATGGGCAAAAATCGCGCTCGATCGAATGTTGGCGCTTTAATGAGGGATAAAATTTCGTCGTGGCTCGCGGTGGCGAGCCTCGCGTTTTCCGCGTTTGTTTTTAATGCGACCGAAATGGCGCCCGTCGGGCTTTTGACGGCGATCGGCAATAGCTTTGATATGAGCGCCGCGCATACGGGCTATATCGTTACGATCTACGCTTGGACGGTGGCGGTTTTGTCGTTGCCGCTTACCGTTTGGACGGCGAAGCTCGATCGCAAAAAACTTTTAATCGCGCTTTTTTGCGTCTTTATCGTTTCGCATTTGATTATCGGCGCGGCGCAGAGTTTTTGGGTTTTGGCGATCGGGCGGATTGGCGTCGCTTGCGCCCACGCGATTTTTTGGTCTATCGCCGCGCCGCTCGCCGTGCGCGTGGCTCCAGAAGGCAGCAAAAGCAAAGCGCTCGGCGCGTTGGTTACGGGCAGTTCGCTCGCTATGGTTATGGGGGTTCCGCTAGGAACGCTGATCGGAAAGGCTTTTGGTTGGCGCGTTACGTTTTTTCTGATAGCTCTCGGCGCGGCGCTGGCGCTTCTCGCGCTGATTAAAGCGTTGCCGAATACGCCTAGCAAAAACGCGGGTAATTTTAAGAGCTTGCCTTTTCTTCTGACTAGATCGAGCGTCGTTTGGATTTACGTTTTAACCGCCGTTATCATCACGGGCGATTTCGCCGCCTATACATACTTCGACGCGTTTTTTGAAAGCAAAAACTACGAGTCGTCCGATATCGTTTGGCTACTTTTTGCTATGGGCGGCGCGGGGTTTATCGGCGCGTATTTTTTCGGATTATGGGGCGATCGCTTCGCCAACGCGATCGTGATCGTTCCGCTCGGTTTGATGAGCGTCGCTTTGGCGCTTTTAGAGCCGAGCGCGTCTAATTTTTACGCGGCGCTTATTCTGTGCCTCGCGTGGGGAACGCTAGGCGTTATGGTTTTTATGAGTCTGCAATCGCGCTTGCTCTCGGCGGCAAAAGACGCGACAGACGTGGCAAACTCGATTTATTCGGGTATTTTTAACGTCGGAATCGGCGGCGGCGCTTTTGTGGGTTCGATCGTATTGCGCTACGCGGGAGTCGATAATATCGGCTATGTAAGCTCCGCGATCGTCGCCTTTAGCTTCGCGCTCTGCGCTATCTATCTAACCCATTCGCGCCGCAAACGACATAAAACCGATCGCGCAATATAACCGCCATTCCTTGCGCGTATCTCCCCGCCGCCCCGAAACGATTGACTTGTACAACGATCCCTTTGAGAGACTACCTTTAATAGCGTAGAGGAGCTTCAGAGGTATATAATTTACTACAATGAAACGAGGGACGTCAGGCGTTAGGTAATGTAACGCCTAAAGACTTCAGAGAGTTTGAAGGAGAAAGGGTAAGATGAAGAACAAGAAAGAGGAGACAAGAGATAGAGTAAGTTATATAAAAAGAAACTTAAAGGAAAAGGAATAAGATGCGGAATAACAAGACAAGACGACAAAGAGTCGACGCTAAAAGCGTCAACAAAATGATTGACTTGTATAAGAATGACGTAAACGAAGGTTTAAGGCGTGATCGAAGATTTCTTGAATGTGTCGATTCTCTCGCTTATTTAGCAAAGCCGTCGTGCGCGGTTGTTCCCGCGACGAAATAGCGCGCGTAACCGCAAAGTTAAACGATGGGCTTCTTTTGCCTTGTTGAAGGAGGCGAGCGCGTAAAACGCCGCTTGCTACGCGCGATCAATGCTTCGCAAAAGCCTCGCGCTCTTTATCCTTTGTTGCGCTTCGCGCCCTTGACAAAAGCGCAAAACGCAGGAGGGCTTACAATTGAGAAAAAGCGCGATTTTGCGTTTGAAAACGCGTGAAAATGCAGTACCGCGAAAGCGCCGTATTCCGAGAAACTCCGAAAAATATCATTGAAATACTGCACAATTTCAGATACCTTTGGCAGTCTATCTAGGTAAATAAGGCTAACGAGTTAAGTTAAATAAGGCTAATAGAATACCAGCCGCCAAAGAAAACCAATGCAAACGGATTATCTATGGCAAGGAGTAAGAGGCTTTAAGGGACGTAAAGGATTTGAGCGAATAAGCGATCTTATGCTTACTGACAATGAAAATTGCAAAAGAACGATCAAAGATACTGAGGTTCTTTGAAACTTATGGATTAGAAGCCGCGATCAACGCTTTTAACGTAAGCGAACGAACGTTATTGACGCTTGCGGAAATCAAAAATGCCGCCTAATCCGCCGATTCAAATTGCGTTAGTCGCTAACGCGGAAAGCGATCTTAAAAAAATCGATCGAAGCAGCCAAGCCAAAATAATCGATGGATTAGAGAGATACGGCGCTACGGGAACGCCGTGCACCGCTTTATAAATTTGAACATTCGTTTCTCCTCTATTTTTGTAAAGCTAAATTTCGCATTCTAACTATAAAAAACTTAAATAAAAAATATTATGTTGTTATAACAATATAAAAAGGAGACAAAGCGATGAATGTTACAAGAAGTTTCTCGTTAGACATCAGTCTATTTGAGGGGATTCGCGATCTTGCGCAAAAACTTGGCAAGAAGCAGAATCAGATCATCAAAGAATCGTTCGCGCTGTATCTAAAATCGCTTGAAAACGACGACGAAAACGAAACCGACGTTAGCGATCGCGATCTGGCGATTCAAAGCAAGGAGATCGGCGACGCATTCAGGCGCGGCGAGTTAAAAACTTGGACGCGCGAGCAGATAAAAGCTCTCTATAATGACTAATCTGCCGTCGCCTTATGAAGTCATTTATGGCGACGACGCTAAAAAAGCTCTTGATAAGATGAATCCGAACGATCGCAAGAGGATAATTAGCGCAATCGATCGATTTGCGGCGACGGCAACGCCGCGTCCAAAGCCGTTATCTTATGAATTCAAAAACGAATGGCGAATTCGCGTTGGAAAACGGCGTGTAGTTTTTGAGTATCTAGATTATGAGATTAACGATCTGCCCGCAGTGTTAATCACTATTATTGAACATCGCAACAAGGTCTAAAAAAGCGTAAATAAAAAGCCATTTGTTAGCGCAAGCGGCTTCACAGAAAAAAGGAGTTCAGAAGTTGTGCGAAAAACCTTTGTTTCTTGCGAGCATTTTACCGCAAGTAACCTTAAACCAAACTGATAACATAATTGTCATTCTCTTGAAAATCGGGCGGCGAAAGGGCGCGGCTACGCTTAGATCCGATTTTTAGGGGATTTAGACCTAACACCTGTTTTAACGCCATAGTTGGTTACGTTACGCATAGACCCGATTTTTAGGGGATTGAGACTTTAGATAAATACGTCGCCACGGCTGTTCTATAAAGCAGGAGGCGAGAAGGTCGAGTTCGACCTCTAGCCATAACCGTAGGGGAGCAATCCCCTACTACAAAAGAAAGGAAACAAAATGATACACGTCCAACATCAATACGTTGTTGATAGCCGAAGTCAGAAGAACGAAGGCAAGATACACTGCTATTTAGCAGATACCTACGCTACAACAGTAGCATATGGCGAGGAGTTTACGTTAGAGGTTCAGGATACGCCTTTGGG
>JAISRI010000069.1 GCA_031273735.1 Helicobacteraceae bacterium | reverse complement strand
TGTTTTCCGCCGCGTTTTTACCTACGATAATCGCGTAAGGAAAACCAAGAAGTTCAAAATCGTTCATCTTAACGCCAAAACCAACGTCGCGATCGTCTAGTATTGTCTCATATCCCTCGTGAAGCAGTTGTGAATATAGATTTTCAGCAAGCGTTTTTTGAACCTCGTCTTTTAGGCTTCCTACGACAATATCGATCAAATACGGGGCGATCTCGTCGTTCCATATGCAACCCTTTTCATCGCGGTTTGCTTCGATAACCGCCGCGATCAAACGGCTAACCCCTATTCCGTATGTTCCCATAATAAAATGTTTCGCTTTGCCGTTTTCGTCTAAAAAGGTAGCGTTTAACGGTTTTGAATAGCGATCGCCTAGCTGAAATATATGCCCGATCTCTATGCCCGATCGACCTTTTAATTTTGCGCCGCAAACGGGGCAGGAATCGCCCTCTTGCGCGGCGATTAGATCGGCAAAAGTATGATCGCCTCCGATATTAACGCCAAAAATATGCGTATCCTTTTTATTTGCGCCGCTAATCATATCGAACTCGTTCTCAAGCTCGCGATCGACAATAGTTAAAACCTCGCTACGTTTATAACTAACGCCTATAAATCCCGCGATAATATCGTATTTTTCAAGCTCGGCGTTTGAAGGTTCGATTAGCTCGTTTGCATTAACGGCGTTTAGGGCTTTTGTTTCTTCTAATATATCTGATCCGCGAATAAAAAAGATCGCTATTTTCTCTCCGTCGTCAAATAGCGCTTTTTTGGCGATCGCTTTAATGGTTTTGTATTCGGGAATCTTCAAAAACTTCGCTAAATCGTCGATCGACGTTACGCCCGGCGTTTTTATCTCGCCTTTACGATCGTCTAAAAAAGGCGGATATGACGGTTTAACGCGCTTTGCCGCCTCGACGTTAGCGCCGTATTCGCATTTTTCGCAAGATAAAATCGTATCTTCGCCGCTATCGGCTAACGCCATAAACTCTTTACTGCCGCTTCCGCCAATCGCGCCGCTATCGGCTTCAACAACGCGAAAATCGATTCCTACGCGCTTAAATATGCGCTTATAGGTCTCTTCCATAAGGTTAAACTCTCGCGACATATCTTCGTAGGAGGCGTGAAAACTATAACCGTCTTTCATCAAAAACTCGCGCCCCCTCATTAAACCAAAACGCGGACGCGCCTCGTCGCGGAACTTTAAGTTGATCTGGTAGAGATTTAGCGGAAGTTGTTTATAGCTAGTAACCCGCCCGCGCACAAGGTTTACCATAGCCTCTTCGTGCGTAGGACCTAAAACAAATTCGCCCTCTTTGCGATCCTTAAAACGAAGTAGCTCTTTGCCGTATTTGAAAAATCTGCCCGACTCTTGCCATAATTCGCTTGGCGTTACAAAACCCAAACTAACCTCTTCGCAACCAGCTTTGTCCAATTCGTCCTTAACGATAAAGCGAATTTTGTCTAGCGCTCTCTTACCAAGCGGCATATAGTCGTAAATGCCCGCCGCCGACGAAGATATAAACCCTCCGCGTAGCAGAAGCTGATGGCTTGCTAAAACCGCGTCTTTTGGCGTTTCTTTCACGGTGCGAATAAAGGCTCTTGTCCAGCGCAAATTACTTTCCTTCTAAATCGAATATATCTTTGATTACGTCCGAAATTGTTTCGCTATTTTGCTTATCCATAGCAAGGCGAAGCGCTATCGTTGGAGCGTGCAGAAAACGCTTAAACGCGCTATGAAGCAACCGCTCCACATTTTTCGCGTGTTCGCTATCGTGCGGAATAAAACATTTTTTCATAGCGCGTTCAACCTCGATTCTACAGGCTTCCTCCGCTTTATTGCGCAGGGCTTTAATAAGCGGTTCCGCTCCTTGCGAATTAAGCCAGCCATAAAAATCCTCGACAAACTCGCCTACAATTCTAAAGGCTTTCGACGCCTCTTCTTCGCGTAAGCTCATATTGGTTTTTACGATCGATTGCAAGTCGTCGACGACAAAGACTTTTATTCTCTCGTCCTCGATCGCGCCTATATCGCGCGGGACGGCTATATCAAACCAAAAACGATCGAAATCTACGCTCTCGATCATCTCGGAGTTAATAACCGTATGCGGCGCGCCAGTCGCGGTAAATAAAAACTGGTGAGCGTTGATCAGTTGCGGCAACTTTGCAAACGATGCGGCTTGCGCGCCTTCGCCCAACTCTTTAACAAACTCTTCGGTTTTTTCTAGATCGCGCCCGACTACGATTGTCTTGGCTTTCGCGCCGATTAGATGTAGCGCCGTTAAACGGCTCATCTCGCCGCTTCCGACGACAATCGCCGTTTTATCCTCTAGCGATCCGTTCGCCAAGACCTTTGCCTGCGCGATCGCCGCGCTCGAAACCGACACTGGATTTTTGCCGACTTCGGTGCTTGCGCGAACCGCCGCCGCGCAACGCATAGCGTGATCGCTCAAAGCGCGAAGCCGTTTAGAGGCAAAGCCGCGATCAAAGGCAAATTTGAAAGCGTCCTTAAACTGCCCCGCGATCTGCGATTCGCCCACTACGACGCTTTCAAGCCCGCTCGCGACGCTAAAAAGATGTCGCGCCGCGCCTTCGTCCTCGTAGCTGTGCGCCCGTCCTTCGATCTCGACGCGATCGACGCCGCTCTCTTTATGAAGCGCGTCCAGTCCCGAACTAAGCGCCGCGTGAAGATCGAGCGCGCTCATAATTAGCTCGACGCGATTACATGTAACAAGTAGCGCCGCTTCGGCGACCGCGCCCGCGTTTTGGAGCGTTTGGAGTATGCGCTCCTGACGCGTCGCGTCGAATGCGAACTTCTCGCGCGCGACCAACTCGGTATTCTTGTATGAAATTGATATTAGTAGATAACGCATCGCGGGTATTATAGCGCCTATTTTATACGGCTAACTAGCGCTTCGGCGATCGCCAAAAGCTCGCTATCATCGAAGACTAGAGCTTTGGCTTCATTCAAAAGCCCTTTTGCGTAATCGAGGCTAGAATCGATCGCGCCGCTATTTTTTAACGCCTCTTTTAGCCAATCTGCGCTCGTTTTTTCAGTCGGTTTGCCAAATAGAGCGGACAATTTTTCTCTATCGCTTTTATCGGCTTTTTGGTAAAAATATATTAACGGAAGGGTCGCCTTGCCTTCGCTTAGATCGCTCAGCGCGGGTTTACCCAAAATCGCCTCCTCTTGCGTAATATCCAAAACGTCGTCTACTATCTGAAACGCTACGCCCAAAAGTGCGCCGAACTTTCTAAAACGTTCGCGATCTTTACGAACTAAAATCGCAGCCGCTTCGCAACTTGCCTCTATCAACGCGGAGGTTTTCAGATAGATCATATTTTCATATTTTTCTTTGCTCTCGTTAAACGATTTTGATAGCTCTACGTCTAACATTTCGCCTCTTGAAAGTTTAGCGACCGCAAGGCTTACGATCTTGGCGATCTCCTCGCCCAAAACGACCAATTTTGAAAAGGCTGTAGAGTAAAAAATATCGCCGATCATAATCGCGGTTTTCGCGCCTTCGCTCGCGACGATTGAAGGAACTCCGCGCCTTGTTTTAGCGTCGTCGATCACGTCGTCGTGTAGCAAACTCGCCAAATGTATGGTCTCTATAATCGCGCTTAACAGGTAACGATCGGCGCTATCTTTCGCGATCGCGCAGATTAAGCGGCTTCTTAGCAGTTTGCCTGCGGGAATTTTACTTAAATACTCTCTGATTGGCGGCTCGAAAAAGTCGTTAATAATCTCTTTAATTTCTTTCATCGCTCGCCTTTGCAATTTTTACCGAACCTAACTCGTCGAAAAGATAAAGCCGCATATTCGATAAGTTGCGATCCGAATCGAAACTTTCAAAAACGATCGTCATATACGGAAGCGGCGGCGGAGTAGTTCTATTTGTCTTTACGGGAATCTTAATCGCGTTAAGTTTATAATCGTCGTAAAGTATGGTTTGATAGGGAAAATGATCGTATTTGATCAGACAAACTAAACCTTTATTATGAAACAAAGACCAGCGAAAGGTTAATACGCGGTTATCGATCTCGAAAACGGCAAACTCGTCCTTTCTTAAACTAAACGGTTCGCTATAAGCCCAATCAATTGCAAATAGATTAACAAAAAACGCGAATAAAATTAAAAAACTCTTCATCTTTCGCTACCGCTCGCTATGCGCGACATAATCTCGATCATCTTGCTTTCGCGATCGCCGCTTAAACCTAACAGCGATAATATCTCCGCCTTTACAATCTCGCGATCGCCGTTGAACAAAATATCAAAAAAACGCTCCTCTATATCGGCGCTAAACAAATCGTCGGGAAAAAGAGCGTCTAAATCCATATCAGTTTAACCGCTTATATTTTAACGCTATTATGCGGTTATAAGATTCGATAATTCTGCTTTCGCTTATTAACCCGTCGGCAATCGCTTTTTTGACGATTACTAAAACTTTTTTTGCAACCTCTGGATCGTTTGATAACATATTAGAAAAAAGTAAAATATCGTTACCCGCGTCGATCGCCTTGATCACGCTTTCGTTTAGATCGTAATTTTGCGCGATCGCGCCCATTTGCAGATCGTCGCTAATAACTACGCCTTCAAAACCTAAGAAACGCAAACGATCGATATGCTTTTTTGAAAGCGTCGCTGGAAGTTCGTCAAACCCGCGATCAACGATATGCGAAATCATAACGCTATGCGCCGTTTTATTTTTTATCAAAATTTCAAATGGAATTATCTCTTTTTCTTCGTAATTATCCGTAGCGTCGGAAGAGCCAAAATGCGGATCGTTTTTAGAGCTTCCGTGTCCCGGAAAGTGTTTTAATGTCGTTAAAATACCGCACGAATCGTGCGCCTTAATAAAACGTTCGGCGTATTTGGCGACTTTTATTGGGTCGGAACCAAAACTGCGTTTGTCGTTTGATATAACGTTTTGATCGCTGGCTAGATCTACTACGGGCGCTAGATTAAAGTTGATCGCGTAACCTTTTAACTCGCACGCCAAATCGCGATAGGTCGCGTAGGCTTTATCTAACGATCCCGCGCCGATCTTCGCCGCCGTAGGATAATCGCTAAAACCTTTTTTTGAGTTTAGCCGCGCAATAATCCCTCCCTCTTGATCGATCATAATCCATAACGGCGGATTATTTCCGATCGAGGACTGCAATCTCTCTAAAAAATATCTTAAGCGCGTTGGATCTTTGACGTTTTTCGCGTAGATAACAGCGCTTCCGATCTCGCCTTTTTTAATCTGCGAAATAACGCGAATCGCGCCTTCGTCGTTGGGGTTTTCGCCCTCGAAGCCGATCGCTATCATCTGTCCTATCATCTTTTCGATCGGCGCGGTTTTTGCGGCTTGCGCGATCGCAAAAGCGCATAAAAACGCAAAAAACAAACGAAAGATCATAATTTTTCCCAAACGGTTTTAGCGGGCAGATCCATAACGCTAACGCCTATCGCGTTTAGCTTTTCGCGTATCAGATCGGCTTTTTGATAATCTTTGTTCGCTTTAGCTATGGCGCGATCGATTATCAGCTTTTCGATCGCCTTTTTATCGTCTTCGTCGATTCCCCATTGAAACCACTCGTAAGGATCTTGCAAGCCGACGCCTAAAATATCGCGTATCAATTTTAAGTTGCCGCCAAAGACGGCTTTTGCCGTTTTATCTTTCCCGTTTTTATCCAAAATATCATTTGCTCGCGATATCATCTCGTCGATCGCTGCAAGAGCTTTTGATATATTCAGATCGTCAAGCATTGCGAATAGCAACTCCTCTTCAAATACCGCTTCGGCTTGTTCGTTTTGGTTATCTACTCGCTTTTTCAAACGATAGATACGATCTAAACGTTTTTTGCTCGCATTTAAATCGCTATAATTATAATTTAATCCAGCTCGGTAATGTATGCTCATCAAATAGAATCTTAAGGCTTCGCCGGGAAAAAGTTTAAGCGCCTCTTTCACAAAAAAGCCATTGTTAAGCGACTTGCTCATCTTTTGTCCGTCGATACGCACGAAACCGTTGTGCATCCAATATTTAGAGAGCGAATTATCATAAGCGCATTTTGTCTGCGCCGCCTCGTTTTCGTGGTGCGGAAAAAAGAGATCGCTTCCGCCCGCGTGTATGTCGCACGCATACTTCGCGCCGCTTCTAAATAAATGCGTTTGCGCCATAGCCGAACACTCTAAATGCCAGCCCGGTCGCCCCTTGCCATATGGCGAATCATAACTAACCGCTTCATTATCTTTCGCCGATTTCCATAAAGCGAAATCGCGGCTATTTCGCTTTTGTTCCGTCGAAACTCTCGTCTGCGTATCCTCCTGCGTTTCGCCTGAAAGAAATCCGTATTGCGGATACTTAGTTACGTCGAAATAAATATCTCCGTTTTGCGTTTGATACGCCGCTTTGCGATCAAGTAGCCGCGCGATCAACTCGGACATCTGCGTTATATGTTCCGTAGCCTTTGGTTCGATCGTGGGCGGCAAAACGTCTAAAGCCTCCAGATCGCTTTGATAGCGCTCGGAATAAAAGTTGGTAATCTCCTCTAACGATTTGCCCGTTTGCGCCATTTTGTTAAGGATTTTATCGTCAATATCGGTGATATTGCGCACAAAAGTTACCTTGTATCCGATATGGCTTAAAAGACGGCGCAAAAGATCGAAACTAATAGCGCTTCTTGCGTGTCCTAAATGCGAATCGTCATAAACGGTCGGTCCGCAAACGTAAATACGCGCTTCGCCCTCAAACTCGGGCGCAAACTCTACCTTGTTTTTCAGATGAGAATCAAATAAAACAAAAGGTTTCACTCAAAAAATCCTTGATAACCTACGGCTAATTTAAACCCTTCGATCGCCAGCGCCTCAAGAGCCAGCGCGACCAAAAGCGCCACGACCAATTTAACGCGAATCATACCCAAAACCCTCTGCCAACCAAAATGCCTGATATTCAAAGCGAGCAAAACCGCGCCGCCAAGCGATCCCGACAAAGCCAGACCTTTGACGCCAAGCGGCGCGATCAAGAGGAGCGAAAAAACCGCGCTACAGCCAAGCGAGATCGCGCTGATCTTCGCGGCTAACGCCTGTCTGTGATGAGAGTAGAACCACAGCGAAAAGAGGCGCGAAAGCCCAAAGGGAATAAGACCTATCATATAGAGCGTTAAAATCTCGGCGCACCTGATCGTGTCGATTCGCGCAAACTCCTTTCGCTCGAACAAAAGCCATATAATTCCCTCGCTCAAAAGCGCCCCGCCAAGCGCGCTTAAAGATAGTAAAAAAAGCAAAAGCCAAAAACATTTTGTTAATAGCTTTAGCGATCCCTCTTCGTCGCAACGTTTAACCGCTTTTGCGATCGCGGGAAAGAGCGCCATAGAAAAAGCGATAGCGAATATCGCCAACGGCAGTTGAAATATGCGGTTTGCGTAGAATAGATAGCTAATGCTTCCCGCCGCAAAAAAAGAGGCTAAAACCGTATCGATAAAAGCGGAAATATGCACCGCCGAAGAGCCGAAAACGGCGGGCAGAAAAGCCTTGCGAAAACGATTTGTATCGGCTTTGATCTCGCGCTTTTTTCTAACCCCTCCGATTAGCATAGGAATCAAACGTTTGCCTTTTAGCGCCGCGATATGTAAAAGCAGTTGTAAAACGCCGCCGATCAACACGCCAAAAGTTAAATACCAAAGGACTATATCTTTGCGTTCAATTGGAGCTAAAAGCAGAGCGGAGATCATAGAAACGTTTAATAGCGCCGTAGAAAAAGCGGGGGCTACAAAACTTTTACGATAGTGAAGTAGCGCCGTCAAAAAAGAGAATAAAAAAACCAGATCCAAATACCAAAAATTAACGGCGACGTAAGGCGCGGCGAGTTTAACCGTTTGCCCGTCGAAACCCCACGCAATCGCTTGCGTAAGCGCCTCGCTAAAAAAACTCGCCAACGCGGAAATAAATAAGACGATACAGAAAAGTCCAAAAAATACGCGAACGCTAAACGCGCCTTTGTATCGCGCCGCCGCGAAAGAGGGCAAAAACGCTTGAGTGAAGGCGCCTTCCGCAAAAACGCTTCTAAAAAGGTTGGGTAATTTGAACGCGACGATAAAAATGTCGGAATAGACGCCCGCGCCCAAAATCGAAGCTGTGGTAAAATCACGGATAAAACCTGCGACGCGGGAGACTAGAATGCCCGCCGAGTTGGTAAATACGCCTCTCAATTCAACGCCTTTTTTGGCGATTGTAGCAAAGGCTTGTATAAGGCGGTTATGGATTTGTTGGAAAATGATGCGCTAAAACCGCGTTTTTTGGGCGCCGTCGTTATGGAAACCGACAATATGCCCGCGACGCTAAAAGAGTTATCTCAGCGCTTTGGCGTTAAATCTTCCCAAATTGACTTTTTGATCCAAAACGTAAAGACGATCGTCCAATTTCCAGAGTCCGATAAGCCTGCGGAGCTTACTCCAGCGATGATTGGGCGATTTAGCGACCCCGCGCTTTTGATCAATAGCGATTTTTCTATCAAACAGACCTATATCGCAACGTTTAGCCCCGCGCCAAACGAGCGGGATCGCCAGCTTGTAATCGAGGTTTCCGCCAATGCCGCTCGGACGAAAGCGATCGCCTCAGTCCAACCTACGAGCAAAATCCGCAACTTCTCCAACATAAGAGATTACATTATCGGCGAGCTGAATAAAATTAAACTCCGTTACGGAATGATTATTGGCTTGCGCGAGGGCGCGATGCAAAACGACGTTATGGGGCTTGTCAATAAGATTCGTATTCACGACTGCGTTCCAGAACCGCACAGAATCGTTCTCTGCGATTGGATCGCGCCAATTGCGACCATTAACGACGGCTTAATTCTGCATTTCAAAGACAAGAACAAAGAGGCTCCAAGAGAGAGCGATCGCGTCGATTACGCCGAGCGCGGCTTTATTAAAACCGTCGAAGCGGGCGAATTGCTTGTAGAGTATATCAAGCCCAAGAACGGAACGGCGGGGCGCGATTTTCGCGGCGTTTATATCCCGATTCTTAAAGCTAAAAGAGCGTTTTTGCCTATCCTAAATCCAGATTTAGAAGCGATCGAGGTCAAAGAGAGCGATCGTTCTATCGGCTACTACGCGAAGCGAAACGGCTACGTGAATTATCGGCAGAAAGAAAGCAGACTGTCGATCGGCGATACGATCGAAATCGAAAGCGCCGATTTCAAAACGACGGGCAACATTCAAGCGGGGCTTGATAGCAAAGTGAAAATCAAGATCGAGGGAAACGACGCTTACGAAGATCATATTGGAACAAACGTCAAAATCGAGGCGAGCGAGATCGATCTAGACGGTAGCGTAGCAAGCGGCGCGCAAGTTAAAGCAAAAATAGTGCGCGTAGCGGGGCAGACGCATAGCTCCAGCTCTATAATCGCCGAAACGGCGACGATCGGCGTGCATAAGGGTATGCTGGAGGCAAAAAAAGTCAAGATCGACCGATTAGAACACGGACGGGTGAGCGCCGAAGAGGTCGAGATCGATCTGGCGATCGGCGGTATGGTTTGGGCGCGACGTATTATCGTCGGCGTTTTGCGATCGCACACCACGCTGATCGCCAGCGAAAGAATCGAAATACGCCAACTCATCGGCGGCGAAAATCATATCTATATCGAAGCGGCTGCAAGCATAGCGGATCGTAAGCGGTTGGAAACGCTTATGATAGAGAGTAAAACCTGCGATCGAGAGGTAAGCGCGGCGTTTCGCAAATACGATAAAAAACGCGCCGTTTTGCAAAGAAACAAATCGCAATTTGAGCAACTGCGCGGTCGTATAGAAAGCGATCGTTTAAACGGCAAGGTTTCGCCGTCGGTATTTATCGAACGCTACAACCAATATCTTGAAGAGATGAAAAACGCCCGCCTGTTAAAAGAGGAGCTAGAGGCGGCGCAGTATAAACAGGGAACGTTGCAAGACGAGATCGGATTGATCCAAAGCCGCGTTCTTAACGCCGTCGTGATCAATAAAGATATTTGGCGCAACTACAACGAGATCAGATTTCGCCTTCTTAGCCCGCCAAAAGAGCTTCTATTCGTGCCAAAAGAAAACGGCAGAGCGAGCGAGATAAGATTGGAAATCAGCGGCGTGGAAGATTACGCGATCAAGGTTATAGAGTGATAGCGGCGATCGAAGGCGAAATTATCGCTAAAGAACCGAATTATTGCGATATTTTAACGGCGAGCGGCGTGGCTTATCGGCTTTATATCTCGCTGAATGCTTACGCGGCTATAGATAAGTCTCGTATTCGGCTTTTAACGTCGTTAATAATTAGAGAGGACGCGCAGGTTTTATACGGCTTTATTGACGAAGCCGAACGAGAGCTTTTTGAAGCGTTAATAAAAGTTAGCGGAGTGGGACCAAAAAGCGCTATGGCGATTCTATCGACATTTACCCCAAAACAATTTACCGAAGCGCTCGCAAATCGCGACGACAAACTATTAACAAGAGCACCCGGCGTGGGCAAAAAAAGCGCGGGTTTAATTATCGTCCAACTAAGCGGGAGTTTAGGCAAAATCGGCGCGGACAACGATCAAAACGGCGCGAGCGGCAAAGCCGCTTTAGCGTTAGAATCGCTAGGATTCAAACCGCTAGAAATCGCGCGCGCTTTGGCAAAATGCTCGTCGAACGACACGGCGAGCCTCGTAAAAGAGGCGTTAAAACTATTAAAATCGGCGAATAGTTAAATCTAAATTAAAGGCAAAAAATGCAAAAACCCATCATACTTTTCGGCGGGCAAAGTTACGAACACGAGATTAGCATAATCAGCGCGATCTCGCTACACAAGGCGATCAGCTCGCAATGCGCGTTTGTTTTTCTATCGCCCGATCGCCGTTTTTATCTGATCGATCTTATCGATATGAAAGCCGATCATTTTTCAAGCGGGCGCTACCGCAAAAACCCCGAACTATTTTTAGCGCGGGGAGGATTCGAGCGCAAAACTCTCTTTGGCAGAACGCCGATCGACGGCGACGTAGTAATCAGCGTCGCGCACGGCGCGGACGGCGAAGACGGCAAACTCGCCGCGCTGTTTGATTTTTATGGCGTCGCATACGTCGGACCCCGCTTGGAAGCCTCCGTTTTAAGTTTCAACAAACGTTGGACAAAGTTTTTAGCTCTGTGCGCGGGAGTTAAAACCCTGCCTTATCAAGTCGTCCGCAGAGGCGGCGCGATCGACCTACCCTACCCTTTTATATTAAAACCTCTGCGGCTTGGAAGCTCGATTGGAATCGCGGTCGTTAAAAGCCAAGCCGATCTGAACTACGCGATCGACGCGGCGTTTGAGTTTGACGACGAAGCGATAGCGGAACCTTTTATCGACGGCGTGAGCGAATACAATCTTGCGGGTTGCAAAACGGGCGAAACGTGGCGGCTTTCCACGATCGAAGAGCCGCAGAAAAAAGAAGTTTTGGATTTTGATCAAAAATATCTAGACTTCACTCGCGACGGCAAAGCCAAAGAAGCGCGGCTACCAAACGAAACGACGGAGGCTTTGCGCGAGGCGTTCAAAAAGATATACGATCAGGGCTTTGCGGGAGCGTTGATTCGTTGCGATTTTTTTGTGATCAATAACGAAGTTATATTAAACGAGATCAATCCGATACCGGGCAGTTTAGCGCACTACCTTTTCCCCGATTACGAAACGACGCTTAACGCGCTTTTAGACGCGCTACCGCGCCCAAAACAAATCGC
>JAISRI010000067.1 GCA_031273735.1 Helicobacteraceae bacterium | reverse complement strand
AAAGCTAGATTCTTTCGACAAAATTGGAGAGAATATCGCGTTCTATTCCGCCAAAACTAATCGTTAGTTTTTGCTCTTTGCCCGCTTTTGTAACCGCTAATACGCGCCCCATTCCAAATAGTTTGTGTTTGATAAGATCGCCTTTCTTAAACGGCGTTCCCTCTTCGATCGTTAAACAGCCTTCCACGAGCGCCGCTTCGGCTAAAAAACGGCTCTTTTTCATAACTTCGCGTTTTCCGTGAAAAAATCGGCTTCGCGCCGAGCAGAGCGTTAAACTTTTTCGCGCTCGCGTAAAAGCGACGTAGCCCAATCGGCGCTCCTCTTCGAGATCGCACGTATCGCCAAGAAGCGGAAAAAAACCTTCCTCTAAACCGACGACAAAAACGTGATCAAATTCAAGTCCTTTTGCGGCGTGAATCGTCATAAGATTTAGCGCCTCTTGATCGATAGAATCCTGATCGCTCGCAAGCGCGCTTTCCGATAAAAACTCGATCAATCCCGCGCCGTCGTTATTAACGGAAAAATCCCGCGCCAAACCGTAAAGCTCGTCGAGGTTAAGAGCGCGTTCGCTCTCCTCTTTTTCGCCGTAATAACGCCGCAAGCCGATCAGATTTTCAAACCGATCGATTAACTTTATCGCGCTCTCGTGCGTAAGAGCGCTAAGTTCGCCGATCGCCGTTTCAAACTCCCGTAAAGCCTTTCCCGCTTTTTTGCCCGCGATCTCGTCTAACTCTTCGTCGCTAACGGAGCTTAACAACCCCATAATAGATAAACCGCGATCTTCGGCGATCCGCAAAAGTTTTTTTTGGGTCAGATCGCCTACGCCTCGACGCGGTTTATTTATAGCTCTGCGAGCGGAAAAATCGTCGTCTGGATTAACGGCGAGACGCAAATAAGCAATCGCGTCTTTGATCTCTACTCTTTCATAAAAACCTACGCTATCTACAAGCCTAAAAGGGATACGGGCTTTAGAAAACCCCTCTTCAAGAGCGCGGGAGAGCGCGTTGATCCTAAATAGGACGGCGATATTTTTTGGCGAAACGCCCGCGTTTATGCGTTTCTGCGCCTCTTTAGCTACAAAAAACGCCTCCTCCGCTTCGTCGTTGGACTGCTTTAATCGCACGGCTTCGCCCTTTCCAAGCGCGCCTTTTAATTGCTTGTCGTAGCGCATTCTATTATGTCCGATCAACTCGTTCGCCGCTTTTATAATCTCCTCTGTGGATCGATAATTGATCTCTAGTTTTACCACTTTTGTTTTGTCGAAATGATCGCGAAAACCTAATATATTTCTCACGTTCGCGCCGCGCCAGCCGTATATGCTCTGATCGTCGTCGCCCACGACGCAAAGATTATTATGCGCGGAGCATAGTTGGCGCAGAAGTTGAAATTGTAGCTCGTTGGTGTCTTGATATTCATCTACCATAATGAATTGGTATCGTTTAGCTATTAACTCTTTAACCTCTGGATTATCGCGCATAATCATATATGGTAAAAGCAACAGATCGTCAAAATCCACAAGATTATTCGCCGTGAGATAGCTATCGTAACTAGCGTAAATATCGGCAAGCGCTTCGTAGCGTTTTTTTGAGAAAGGATCAAGCCCTTCGTTTTGGTTTAGCGCCGCTTCGGGCGTTACGATCGCGTTTTTGTATCGGCTAATAACGCTAGAGGCTAATTTCGCTTCGATCGCCTCGCCGCATAAACGCTTTAATATCCGCTTTCGATCGTCGGAATCGATAATGACAAAAGACGGCTTGCGCCCCAATTTACCAATATGAAAACGCAAAAAAAGCAATCCGAATTTATGAAAGGTAAAAAGCTCCGGCGGATAGATCGCGTTTTGATCGATCATATTAAGAGCGCGAATACGCATCTCTTGCGCGGCTTTATTGGTAAAAGTTAGCGTAAGCGTAGAACGCGGATCGACGCCCAAAGAGAGCAGATAGGCAAGGCGCGTCGTGATCGTTCTCGTTTTTCCGGTGCCGGCTCCCGCAAGGATCAAAATAGCGCCGTCGATCGTAGTCGCCGCATCTCTTTGCGCCTCGTTAAGCTCGGCTAGATAGCGCTCCATATATCAAAAGCTCCTTACAGCGTTTTTAACGTTTCGATCAGATCGGAGGGGGACATAGAAAAGGAGTTTCCTTTGAAACGTTTAGCCGCCAAAGCGTGCGCTAAAGAGGCGTGGATCGCCGCTTCAATCGGTTCGTAGCCTTGAGCTAACAGCGCGCCGATCATACCCGTCAAAACGTCGCCGCTACCGCCTTTCGCAAGCGCGGGAGAGCCGCGCGGATTGATAAAACGGCGATCGCCGCTTACGATAATCGTATTGGCGCCCTTCAAAACCAAGATCGCGTTTGGAAAGGTTTTGCCAAATTGCAAACTAAGATCGAGGCGGTTTTCTTGAACGTCGGCGACGCTAAACGCGCCCAAACCGCACAGATCGCAAAGCGCGGCAAACTCTTTTGGGTGCGGGGTCAGAACGACGGGCGCTTTTCGTTCCAACAAAACGCGGACAAGCGGGCGCGAAAGCGCGTCTGCGTCGAGGACGACGGCGCGATCGGCGATTATCTCTAAAAGCTCCTCGTCGATATAGGCTTCGCCAAGCCCCATTCCAACCGCGATCGCCTTTGTCGCGTCGATCGGCTTTTGCTCTTGAATCAGATCGAACGGCAGATGAATATGCCGCTCGCGGCTGATCACGGTCGTAAGCCCCGCGCCAAAACGAAGCGCCGCCATCGCGCTAAGAAGCGCCGCGCCCGGTTTGTCGCCCATTACGATCGCCAAGCGCCCGTAACTTCCCTTGTGGCTGTCTTGCTTGTTTCTAAACGGCGCTTTTAGATCGCTCTCTTCTAATAAAAAAGCGTCCGTATGAGCCGAATAAGCCTCGCGCGGAATACCTAGATCGGCTACGACAAGTTCGCCGATCGCGTCTTTTATCTTGTCGTTAAAAAGCCCTAGCTTCGGCGCTCCCATCGTTACGGTTAGATCCGCTTTGACGCAAACGTCAAAATTGCCGTCTTTGCCCACGCCGCTAGGAATATCGCAGGCAATCTTAAACGCCGAGAGATCGTTTATAGCCTCGATTATCGTCGCGAAATTTTCGTCTAGTTTGCGGTTTAACCCGCCGCCGATTAGCGCGTCGATCAAAATATCGGTTTGCTCGATCGCTTTGACCTCCTCGATCCCAAGCGCCAAAGCGCGTTTAAGCTGCTTTTCGCCAAGTTCGCCGCTTGTCCCAAACGGCAAAAAGATCTTTGGCTCGAAGCCCGATTTGATACTAAGAAGCCTAGCCAAAGCCAGCCCGTCCGCGCCGTTGTTTCCCGCGCCGCAAACGATCAAAACGCGGGCGCGATCAAAACGCTTCATAATCTCGTTTGCCATAGCTAGCGCGGCGTGTTCCATCAACAGCTCTTCGCTCATCTTAAAGGTTTCGACGGCGCGTTTATCTAGCTGCGTAACAGATTCGTAAAGAGCGATCATCGCTATCCTTTAAGAGAGATTTTTGCTTGCTTCAAGGACGGCGGCAAAGATCGCGCGGTTTTTTTGGTAGGCGCTCGCCAAAGCGTTATACATCACGCCGTTTTTGCTTAATTCGCTCGTTTCTATATCTATATCTACCGTGTTGCCGTCGTTTCGCGCCATATGTCCGTCGCGGTAGAACAAAACGGGCTTTTCAGGGGTTTGCGGTTTTGGTTCTAGGTGCATTGGATTGGTCTGCGCCAATTTCAACTTTTTTTGCAAATGGCGGTTAAACTCGCTTTGCGCTTGATCGGCAAGCATACCTTCAAAATGAATATCTTTCGATCGATAAAAGGGCGTATCTACGTTTGCGATATTAGAACCGATCATATCTTGGCGCGTCGCTCTAGCGTTTAGCGCGGCTTCTATGTATTTGTTCGAGCGGTTTAACTCGATCATCGTTTTTCCTTGTCGGCAAATTATTTGGGATTTTACAGCAAGAATTATTCCGAAGTCGTTAAACTAACGTTTATGGATAGATCAATCTGTATCGTATCTGGCGGAATGGACAGCGCGACCGCGCTGGCTTTGACGATCGCAAGCGGCAAAGAGCCGATCGCCGTTCATTTCGACTACCGCCAACGCACGGAGCGTAAAGAGCGCGAATCTTTTGGCGCGTTATGCGATTTCTACGCGATCGCGTCGCGCTATATTATCGATTTGGGTTTTTTCGCCGCGATCGGCGCAAGCGCGCTTACCGATCGCTCGATCGACATACCGCAAAACGTAGGCAAGGGCATTCCAATCACCTACGTGCCGTTTAGAAACGGCATTTTTCTGTCGATCGCCGCCGCGATTGCCGAAAAAGAGGGCGCAAGCGAGATCGTTATCGGCGCGGTGGAAGAGGATTCTAGCGGCTATCCCGACTGCCGCGAAAGTTTTTTGCGCGCGCTTGAATCTGCGATCGGTCTAGGAACGCGAGAAACGACCAAAATCGCGATCGCCGCGCCGCTCGTTCATCTGTCGAAAAAACAGATCGTCCGCGAGGCGTTGCGGCTAAACGTTCCTCTAGGGCTGACGTGGAGTTGCTACCAAAACGAGGACAAAGCCTGCGGCGTTTGCGAAAGTTGCCGTCTGCGATTAAAAGGTTTCGCTCTAGCCGATTCGATCGATCCGATCGAATATCTGCTTTAGTCGCGGCTAAATAGGTATTCTACCTCTACTCCGTCTTTTTTTCGCCTAAAGGTATAAGTCTCTTCGGATCCCAAATATAGATTAACCTCTACCTCGTTTTTGTCGCGCCATATATAACTGAGCGAGGCTTTGTTTTCAGGTTCGTCGTCAAATAAGGCGACTTCATAACTCAAGTTTGCGTCGATCGCCAATTTTTCTTTCCAAACTTTGCGTAGCCGCTCGGCAACGTCGCCCTCTTTGGCGCTTCTGTAATCCGCATAGACCTGCGCGATCGTCTTATTGGGATAAAAGCAGGTATATCCGAAAAGATAATCGACTTCCCAGCCTTCAAACTTTGTCTGCTTGCAGTTTTTTGGAAGCGAATCGTCGTTTGCGATCGCCGCGCAGGATAATCCAAGCGCCAAAAGCGCCGCTAGAACCAATTTCATCTTTTGCCTTCTGAAAAAATGAACCATTCTAGCGCCGTAACGCTTTTATGCGAATGCGCTAAAATGCCGCCTTTCAAAAGGAAAAATCTATAATGAACTTTCGCAATATCAGCCGATCGACGGCGATTTTTTGTCTTGCGTTTATCTGCGCGATCGCGATCGATCAGCCGGTAAAACTTGCGATTTTAAGCGGCTTTAGATGGGAGAGCGAAGCCCTATCGATCGTCTTGGTTTTTAACAAGGGCGTGGCGTTTTCGCTTTTTGCCTCTTTGGGCGAATGGCTGAAATATCTAGAGATTTTGCTGATCGCTGGCGCGATTTTTTACGTTTTTTGGGCGAAGCTAGTCGATCAATACGGAGCGCCGCTGGGCGTTTTATTGGGCGCGGGCTGTTCAAATCTAGTCGATCGTTTCGCGCACGGCGGCGTTGTCGATTACGTTTTTTGGCATTACGGCTTTGAATTCGCGGTGTTCAACCTCGCGGACGTTTTGATCGACTGCTCAATCGTGTGGATCGTCTGGCTACATTTTAAAAAGCCGAAAAAATAGCCGCCATTCTTTCTGAAAGCAATCTAAATCATACAAGCCCTTCAAAAAACGCTATACTATTCTGCTTAAAAAGGCGTTGTTAATGAAAGCGGTTTTGATGTATTGCGCGTGGGGCGTTCTTGCGTTTGCCGCAAACGGCGGGTTATCGAGCGTTCCGAGTCAATGTCAATCGGCGATTGACGATTACAAGAAAAAAGTCGAAGCCGATCCAAACGCGGCGAGCTATCCCAAAAGCGGAGCGCTTTATTACTCCGATCTATGTAGCCATCAGATCGCGATCGTAAGCTACGATAAAGCGATCGAGTCCAATCCAAACGACGCGGACGCCTATATCGGTCGCGCGGGAGCGCGCTATGTTCTTGGCGATTACGGCGAGGCGATCGAGGACTTTACGCGGGCGTTAAAAATCAACGAGAAATTGATCGGCGCGTATAACGGACGCGGACTTGCCTATAACGATATGGGCGATTCAAGAAGCGCGCGCCTCGACGCTAAAAAGGCTTGCGAGCTTGGCGATTGCGGGCTTTTGGAATATATGAATCAGTATGGCTATTACTGATAAAACCGCGTAAATTACAAGGGCGCTTCGCGGTTTTTAGAAGCGCTCGCTAAACTTCTTATATGAAAACAATCGCTATCATCGACACGTTTGGCTTTTTCTTTCGCAGTTATCACGCCTTGCCGCCGCTAACGGACAAAAGCGGTTTTCCGACGGGCTTGCTTACGGGTTTTATTAACTTTATCGGTCGCGTCGTCAAAGATAACGGCGATTACATAGTTTTTACCGCCGAGAGCCCCGAAAAAAGTTTTCGCCATACGATCTACGCAGACTACAAGGCAAACCGCAAACCGCCAGACGAGGCGCTACTTTTGCAAATACCAATCGCGCTCGAGTGGATCGAAAAGATGGGCTTCGCGCTGGCGCGAAAGAGCGGTTTTGAAGCCGACGACATAATCGCCTCGATCGCGAGCAAGGCAAAATCCGACGGCTATTTCTCTCGCATTATCAGCGGCGATAAAGATATGTATCAGTTAATCGACGGCGATAAAATCTCCGTTTTCGATCCGATGAAGCAGCGCGTGATCGACGCTAAAGCGTGCGTTGAAAAGTTCGGCGTAGAGCCGAAAGATTTTATCGAGTTTCAGGCGATTTTAGGCGATAGCTCCGATAACGTGCCGGGCGTAAAAGGCATAGGAGAAAAGGGAGCGGCAAAGCTGATCAACGAATATAAAACATTGGAAAATATCTATAAAAATATCGATAAAATTATGCCCGAAAGAGTAAGAAACCTATTGATAGAGAGTAAACAAGAGGCGTTTTTATCACGCCAATTAGTTACGCTAGACAAAACGGCGATCGATAAGTTAGATTACGAGAGTTTCGCAATTCCTAGCGATCCTATTTTCAGTATTGCGGACGAGCTTGCAAAATATGATATAAGAGCGGCGTTAAAGCGCGCCGAAAAAAATGCGCAAACAGAGGCGATAGACGCTAAGAAAACCTATAAAAACCGTAGCGATCGCAACCTTTTTGACGACGAGCCAAAGATCGCCGCCGCGCCCTTTGAAAGCGTTTTGATTACCGACGAAAAAACTCTTTTAGATACGATCGACGCAATACCGAAAAACGCGATCGTCGCTTTTGATACGGAAACGGACAGTCTGGACGTTCGCGCCGCTCGTCTGACGGGGTTTAGCTTTGCTTGGAGCGAAGAGATCGGATATTACGCCGCCGTAGGACACCGCTATTTGGGAGCGCCCGCGCAAATATCGATCGAATGCGCGAAAGAGGCGATCAAAAAAATATTCTCAAAAGCGAAAATCATCGGACAGAATCTTAAGTTTGATCTGCATATTCTTAACCATTCGCTGGGCATAAATAATCTTGCGATCGAAAACGATACTATGTTAATAGCGTGGCTGATCGACCCAGAAAAACCCGTAGGGTTAGACGAGCTTGCAAAAAACTATCTAAACCACGAGATGATTAGCTTCAAAAGCGTAACGAAAGGCTTAAATAATTTTAGCGAGGTAGAACTATCTACCGCGTGCCGATACGCCAGCGAAGACGCGGTGATGACGCTAAGGTTATATCCGATCTTACTAGAACGCTTAAAAACCTTAAACGAGGCGGCGTTAAAAATCTTGCTAGAGGTTGAAATATCGTTTATGCGCGTTTTACAAGAGCTTGAAGATACGGGTTTAGAGATAGACGCGCCATTTT
Organism: Helicobacteraceae bacterium; assembly: GCA_031273735.1. GTDB lineage: Bacteria > Campylobacterota > Campylobacteria > Campylobacterales > SZUA-545 > JAIRNH01. The sequence continues at coordinate 3,693 of JAISRI010000067.1, read as the reverse complement.
TCGCCTCTTTACACTCAAAAATGCAAGAAGAGATCGCCTCTTTAACCGATCGTATTTACGCGCTTGCGGGCGAAAGTTTCAACCTCAATTCCACGCAACAATTAGGCGTCGTTCTTTTTGAAAGACTTAAACTGCCCAGCGGTAAAAAAACGAAAAAAGGCGGCGGCTACAGCACGGACGAATCGGTTTTATCCGCTTTAAGCGCGGAACACCCGATCGTCAACGAACTGCTTAATTACCGCGAACTTGCCAAGTTGCGATCGACCTATATCGAACCCTTTATCGCGATCGCGCAACGTTCAAAGCGCGTGCATACGCATTTTTCGCAAGTCGGCACGGCGACGGGCAGATTAAGCTCTAGCGAACCGAACCTACAAAATATCCCTGCGCGCACCGAAACGGGACGACAGATAAGACGCGGTTTTATCGCAAAAAAAGGCTTTATATTTCTAAGCGCCGATTATTCGCAGATCGAGTTAAGATTATTGGCGCATTTTAGCGGCGATCAGACGTTAATAGAGGCGTTCAAAAACCGCCGCGATATTCACCTTGAAACGGCTAAGGCGTTATTTGGCGACAAGGCAAACGAATCGAGACATATCGCAAAGAGCGTTAATTTTGGGCTAATTTATGGAATGGGGCAACGCAAACTTTCCGCCGACATAGGTATAAGCCCCGCCGAAGCTAAACGGGTAATCGAAGATTATTTCGCCAAATTTCCTACGATTAAGGCATACATAGAAAGCCTTAAGCGCGACGCTCATTCGTATGGCTACGTTTCTACTTTGCTTGGGCGCAGAAGATATTTTGATTTTGAAAACGCCCGCGATCAGCACGTCGCCCGTTTCGAGCGCGAAGCGGTCAATACGCGCTTTCAGGGTAGCGCGGCAGATCTGATCAAGCTCGCGATGCTTAATATAAATCGCGTTTTTAAGGAAAATAGCCGCGTAAAAATGGCGTTGCAAATCCACGACGAACTGCTATTTGAAACTACAGAAGAGGACGCGGACAAAGCGGCGGAAACTATCAAGCGCGAAATGCAAAACGCATACGCGCTAAACGTCCCGCTGGAAGTTTCGCTTTCGCGCGCAAAAAATTGGGCGGACTTAAAATAACCGTAATCCCTTTTAGCGCCCTTTATCAAATCGCGCTCGTTAAACGCGGATCCGCCTTTTTGCGATCCGCGCCGCCTTAGTCGCTCTTTTTGGCGTTTCTTCTGGCTCTTTGTTGCTCTCGTTGCAACGCCATACAAAACCACTCGTAAATATCGGGATAGAGGTCTTTGTTTTTTATCGCGATAATCTGCATTTTGCGGATTCCGCTTTCAAACGCCGCGATCGCGTCTTTTTGGGCGATGTTCAACCGTTTGGCAATCTCGTTAAACTCGTAAGATTTGCCGCCGTCCATATTCATCTGTCCTCCTTTTGGGAAATCGTATTGTGTAGTTTGTCAAGCGAACTGCGTATTACAGGTCGCAATTATAAACTAAGCCGCTTTAATTTGCAAATTTTCTGTTCTATATTTTGCTAGAGTTTTATCAAAGAACGGCGCGGATCAGGTTTTAACGGGCTATCGAAAACTTGCGCGCTTGTTTGGCGGGGTTTTCTTTATAAAAGGCGGGTTAGAAATAAGCGATCGCGGCGTTTGTTTGCAAAACGCGGCTTTCTACAGTTTGCGTCCTCCGACAGGTAGCTCTGGAGGCGTTGGTTCTTGATTTACTTTTAACTCTAGCGCTTTAATACGATCGTTAATCTCGTCGAAGCGTTTTTGTAGATTAAAAACTACGTCGTCGTTGGAGTTTCGCATATAGTTTGAATCCACCGCAAGCTCTCTGGCAAAATCGATCTCCTCTTTTAGCTTTGCGATCTGACGCGAAAGCTCTTCTATTTGCGCGACGTCAAAGCGGCGCGATCGTTCGTTTTCCGCGCGAAGCCGCTCTAAAAGCTCGGTTTTCGCCCCCTCCAGCGAGGCGTTTATATCGGCGGTGATCGCGGCTTTGATCTCCTCTTTGAGTTTATCGGAGAGATAAAAATCCGCGAGATCCCGCGACGAAACCATATCGGAATCCGCCGCGATCATAGGCGTTAAAGCCAACAAAACGACCGCCGACAAAACTTTAACCGTCTTCATACCGCGCAAAAAGCAAAAAGCGCTCCAAGTAAGCCGTTATTGCGCGCCAACCGTGCCGCCGCTAATCTATGAACCACCACAGCCTTACAGAAATGACATTGCCGCTAACGTAACCTTCCGCCTCCAAAATCTGATCGCCGCTTTCTTTGAAGCAATATTCGTAACCGCATTCAAAGCCAGCGTTTTGAAGAGAGACAATATATGCGTCAAGCTTTTCCTGCGCTTGCGAGTAAGAACTTGCCTGATACGTAATCGATCTAACCGCAACTGCGGCGCGTCCGTTAATACCGCCAAATACGTCGCTAATATCCGAATCGGTAGGCGTATGCGAACCATCGAGGCTAACCAACGCTACGTCGATCTCGTATTCGCCGCCGCCAAGATTCCATAAGCCCGCACACGCAAGTAGATCGCCTTTGGCGTTTTGCTTATAAAAATCGTCCGCGTCAAACTCTTCGCAGCTGTTGGTAAGATAGGAAGGAGGATTGCCGATAACAAACGATTCGCTCAGTAACCGAGTTTCAAAACCGTTTATCTCGTCAAGCGACGTTGAATGCCACTTGTCTCCCGCTTGTTCTGTTATTTGTAAACCGCTTTCGTCGATTTGGGGAAACTTAGAGAGGAGTTGATCTAACGAGACGCTACCCCCCCCCCCAGAGGAACTACCGCCGCAACCGCTAAAAAAGAGCGAAACGCTCGCCGCTAAACCAATAAGCGTTAGTTTAAGACCGCCGCTCATTATGACCTCCTTGTAAAAATGGATTTGACGGAAGTCATTACAGCGAAACTATCCTTAAACGGCTACTAAAAACACGACTATTTATGCCCCGTCAATACCGCGTTAAGGAGGTTATCCGCAAGCTGATTTTGCAATTTCTTAAAGGCGCGATCTTGCGCGGTTTGCTTATCTTGCGAAGACTCTTCGGCTTCAAAGGTGAAAATATGGCGCGTCGCGCCGTCGCGAAAATCGACAATCTCGGTTTCTAGCTTCGCGAGCGCCCACTGCCAGCCGTTATCGGAGCGAAGAGAGCTTTTGAAATAGCCTACGGCTTCGTAGTCGCTTTTGGATTGTTCGGTTTGCGTAAAGCCCGCCGCGCTGATCGCTTCGGCGAGCAAACGTTTGCCTTCGTAATCGCCGTTAATAGAAAACTTGATAGAGCGTAAAGCGGCGCGTTTAAGGCTGATAATATCCTTTTCGACCCCCGAAAAAACGGGGCGCGGTATATCTCCGATAGCGTTCAAAAGCGCGGCGATTTCGCGGCGTTCGGCGGCAAACTTAGACGCTTCGTTTAGCAGTCTGAGCCGATCAAGAGCGTCCTTCTCCTCGTGCGCTTCGTTTAACAGCTCGTCCATCGAAAGCTCTTTTTGCGAAAGCTCCATCGTAAGAGTTTGCGCGGCTTTCGCGCGATCCAAAACCGCCAAAGCGTAGTAAAGCTCGTTTTTCTCGTCGTAGTAGCGTTCGGTAATCGTTACGCCGCTAAGAGTTTGACTGACGCGGGTATTAACGGCGCTTGAAAAGGAGGAATCGTAGCCTTCGGCGCTATTGGAAGTTTTCGAGCGCTC
>JAISRI010000064.1 GCA_031273735.1 Helicobacteraceae bacterium | reverse complement strand
CCGTTATTATCTTTTGCCCAAAATAATTCCTGACTTTTCCGCGCCTGAATTCGGGATTTATCGACGATATAAAGCCGTCTATATCGCTTTGCGGCGTAATCGGCGGGGTCGTTCGCTCTTGCGGCGGTTGCGCGGCTATCGGCTCTTGACTTTTCGCGGGATTTTGGGGTATAGTTTCATCAGTCGCGGAGTGCGGGGGGATTGCCACTGGCTCTGCGGCGGTTTTCGGTATATTTCTATCGCTATACAAGTCAATCAGCTTTTTCCCGTCGTTAAGCTCCTCCACAATCACCCGAAACTTAACGCCGTCCGCGTCCGTAAAGTCGTATGCGTAACGAATACTATTTGCCGTTTCGGTAAAGCTATCGGCGGCAAGCCTACCCCTTCTGACTACTTCGCCAATATCCAACATCTCTTGCGGCGTTAAACCGCCTGCCACGTCCGTTCCGCCGTGTCTTAATAGGATTTTTCTCGCGCCGTGTCGTTTGCTTCCGTAACTAAACGTAGCTATGTCGCTGATGTCGTTTAATCTTAGTTCAGCTTCGGGCGTTTGACCCAAATAAACCTCTCTAACAAGTTTCTGCTCGTTCGTAAGCGTCGCGGGGTCGATCGCCTCTATATCGCCTTTAACTCTTGCGGCTCTATCGACTCTTGTCGTTTGCGTAGGAGCGGCGGGCGCAACGTTATCGGCGTTAGAGGGCGCTTGGTTTTGCGCCGTCGCCGTATTAGTTTCGCCCGCCGCGTTATCTTTTGGGCGCGGCTGAACGCCTCCTTGCGCCTCGTCCATATATCGTTTGAGTAGAGCGTTGTATTCGTCGTCGTTTTTTGCTTAGCGCCACGCTCTAAACTCTATATCCTCTATCTCTTGTTCGCTAAGCGTTCGAGGCGCGGCTTCGCTTGGCGTTCCCCCGTTACCCCCGCCGCTATTGGGCGGATTATCTCGCGGTGGTCTTGGCGGTTCGGACGGGTTGCGCGGCGGGTTCCAGAATTCGGTATTAACGATATGATCGGTCGCTTGGTTTATCTGTTCCACAATTTCGCGCGGAGGCGTATTTTCGGGCATATTATCCGCGAAGCTCTCCATAGCTTTAACCGCCGATCGAAACCTAGCTACCTCCTGCAAGGTCATTCCGTTTTCGGGATTTTTAATTACGTCGTGAGCTAACTTGTTTATTAGAGCGTTATTTTTAACCCTGTCGAATCTGGGCATTGCGGAAAAAGCGTTCAAGTAGTATTGAAACGCCGCCGAGCGATTGACGTGCGAAAACCCGTATTTAAGAATAAAGTTTCCAACCGCGTATTTTCCGCTAAATAAAAACGTCCTTATAAAGTTGGTTATGCCTTTAGACGCTTCGCTTGCCTTTGGCGCGAAAACGACTTTCTGTATTAGCTCTTCCCTAGCCGCTAAACGATCGAAGCCGTTAAGCGTCCCCAGAAAATTACGACCCAAAACATCGTCGCCAAAGATTTGCTCTTTCGCCGATTTATCTATGCTCCCCCATAATTCTCTGTATTTCGCCCAATCGACGTAGAATTTGCTTACCGCGCCTTTTTCCGCGAACTCTCTCTTTGAGGCGTTTAGCATACCATTGACGATCGCCCCGTAAAACTTCTTCATTCTTTGGGGTTGCGTTTGGCGCATTATCGTCGCCATTTTCGCAAGCGCGATCCGATTGTCCGCGTCGCTCATTCCGCCGCTAGTTATTAGCTCCTCCGTCCATCGAGGCGCGTTGAACTCCTTATGTTCTAAAAGCTCCCTGATTATCCGAGTATCCTGAATGACGCGCTTGTAATTCGAGTATTCTTTATTTACATACGCCCATCTGTCGATCAGCGTCGCTTTTTCTTCGGGCGAAAGTTTAGAGGCTTTTATCGCCGTCTCGATGTCGGCGTAAACCGCTTCTCGTATATTCTTAATCGCGCCGTGCTGTTCGTAGGTGAATCTCTCGCTATGCTTGCCGTAAAACTCGTTAAGAGTTTTCTGGAGCCTAAACAACCCCTCTATATTAAACTCGTCGGCGATTTCGCCGTTTTTGTTGAACGCCGCCCTTAACGTTTGAAGCGTCGTTGAAGCGTCTTTATTGAATTCCGTTATAAGCGGAGTTTTCTCGCCCGACATAGCGGTAACCGTTTCAATATCGTTTATCGCCTTTTCGATCTGCTTTAAGGTTTTGCTCCCGCCGCGTATTAAAACGCCGCCCGCATTTTCGGTTATATAATCTTCAACCTTTCCATAAACGTTCTCGTAGATTTTCTTCGCGCGACGCATTCCGCCGTGAATAAAGTTGTAAGCGTCGCGAGAAGCCTGCGGCGAAAGGTCTAATTTTGCTAACAAGTTTTTCATTAGCGTGTCGCTATCTTCGATAGCCGTTCGTCTAGCAAACGGATTATTAACGAGAAACGAACCTAACGTATCGCGCGCTTCAGACATTCCGACCAGATCGCCTAGCTGATTTGTTCTCGCCCCAGTAAACGTTCGCGCAAACCAACCGGGTTGTTTCGCGCCGAAAAGCTCGCTAAACGCCTCAAACTCCGCGCGTTCCTGAACGGCGCGTAACCATTCGTCGTCCGTCCTGAATTGCCCTCTAATATACAAGTCCCTATTTTTAGAGGCTCTCGCGGGCGTAATTTTATTCCAAGCGTCGCGCGTCCCTCGAACAATTGACGGCAAAGCGTAACCCACGCCCGCCGCGACGGCATTAAACAGCGTTTCGCTTGTCAATATACGTCTTTTTTCTTCGGGCGAAACGTTCTGTCCCGAATACGCTAACTGCGCTTCGGTTCCGACAAGCGCGCCGATGGGCGAAACGCCGATCGCTATAGCCGCCGAAGCGGCGTTAAGAGCTTTTGGCGAATCCTTAAACTTGCCAAAAAAACCAAACGCTTTTTTCGCCGTAACATACGCGCCAAGATCGATCGCGAGTTCGGGAACCCACGTTGGCGCGTAAGCTTTTAGTTGATTGACGATACTATCGCCGTCCCAAAACTCGCCGCCCATAGGCTTAAAATCCAAATCCTTCCTGCCTTTTGGTCTAGCTTCGTATATCCCTTCTTCGTTTCGGTTTAATTCGTATTTATCGCCAAAATGTTTTACCAATTCGTTTTCGTAATCTTCCGTCGCGTTCGGGTCTTCGTCGAATAGAAGCCCGCCAAGCGCCCCGCCTGCGGGAAATAGCTCGAAAAACCGCCTCTGCTCTTGACCGCTTAGATACGTGTCCCGATCAGCGGTTCTCTCCGCTTGCGTTTTTTCAAAACTGCGTTTGTCGCCCTTAGCCGTGTTAATCAAATCGCCATACCCCGTAACAGCCATATTAAACGGCAGGCTCGAATACGCAAGAAGGTTTTGCGCCGTCGCTGTAGCCTGAGAACCAAGAGGAGCGTTTTCGTCGGCTTGGATTTTTTGGTTATTCCTAATATCGTCGATCGCTTTCTCGTTGTAAAAACGCCCAAACTCGTCGTAGAATCCTTGCTTGATAGCGTTTTGAAAATCCGCGTCAGGCATAGGGTGCTTTTTATATTCGGGGAAGAACTCTCTAGTAACCTCTTTAACCTCCGGGCGATGTTTTGGCGGCGGGACGTTCGCCCACGATACGCCGTTATCTTCTCGCGGCGCGGATTGGGTTTGCGTTTCGCCGCTCGCCAACTCCCGCGCGGATTTAACGACGTTAGCTTTAATCGCGGCATATGCGTCTTGCTCTTGCGTTTGCGCGGGCGCGGTTGCGTTTTGATCGAGCGCGAGCGGTTCGCCGTCGCCCTCGATCAGCGGTTCGTTGCGCGGCGCGTCGCTTGCGGGCAACCCGCCGTCTTGCACGGGTTGTTCCTCCGCGCCTGACGCTTCGGCGTTCGGCGTTTTAGTTTTTATCGGCGCAAACTCATTGGCAAAAGCGCGCATTTGCTCGGTCGTCGCATTCGGATTAACATACGTTTTATAGTAATAAGCGGTCTGATTTTTTATAGCCGACTCATCGGTTGCGTCAAAATCAGCGTCGCCAAAATACTCTTTAAGTGTCATAACCTCTCCTTACGCAAAATCAAAAGCGTTGTCGTAAGCGCCAAGCTCTTCTTCGTTCGCGCCGAACGCCTTAGCCATATTCTTTTGAATCTGCTGGTCGCGGTTCATTCTTTGCTCTTCCGCTTGA
>JAISRI010000030.1 GCA_031273735.1 Helicobacteraceae bacterium | reverse complement strand
AAGCGCTTCGATAGAAAGCTCTATAATCCCCTGCGTTGGCGGCGCAAAACTATCTTTTGTCGTATCAAACCTAACAATACCGCTTTCAATCGTTACGATCGGCGCGGGGTGTCCGTGATAGAAAAACTCTACGTCGTTTGCGACGACTCTTTGAAACTCCTCTATGTAGGCAAGCCTAGAGCAGCATTGAGGAAATAACAAATCCCGTCCGTCAATATTTAATATAAATCCCCCTTCAAACGAGCAAAGCGCCTCCATATCTATTTCGCCGTTTTCGTCGCGGCTTTCGTCAAGCGCTCGATTAACAAGAGTTAGTAAATCGCGATCGGATAAGCTATCTAATTTGTAAAATGTATACCAATTTAGATATGGCGTTAGATTATCAGAAAATCCCGCTTGCCGATTAGCCGCTTTGAAATAATCCGCCCACTCATTTTGAAACTCCCACGCGGGGGAGTTTTGGGGCGCTTTTATATCTTTGCCCTCGTTAGATATATCTAAAACGGGTATTAGCCTAACCTTCATCGCGATCCCTCTGCGGTTTTGTTAAATGGATCGTATCACAATTTAATCGGCGTAAACGCGCTTACTTTTACGGACGGAGCGCGTAACATTTATTTATCGCTATCCTGATAAGATTAACCGTATAGAAGAGCGGAGGTTTACGAGTGATAATACGGATAGCGGGCGAGGGTAAGTTTGACATAGTTTCGCCCATAACGATACATATTATCGAAGGCGATATTACGGCGCTAGAAGCGGATCTAAAAAGCGGTTTTGAAGTAAATAAAAAGCTAAAGCTAGATCCAGAAAATCTAAAGCTAAGTCCAGAAAATAGCGACATATTTACATCTCTACCTTTAACGTTGGCTTTGAAATTAAATCAATTCGCGTCGATTAAATGGCTTGTAGAACGCGGCGCAAAGATAGACGCCGACAAGGAAAACCCCGATTTTTTGAGCGCCGTTCGCTATTGCGGCAAAGAGGTTGCGCGCTATATCGCCGAAAACGGCGCGGATATTCACGCGCAAAACCGCGTAAAATCGGACGCATATTGCGAGGCGCTTTACGGCAAAAAGTTCGATAACCTTCCTTTGATAGAAGAGTTGGGGCATAGCGTCAAAAAATATGGCGGCAAAGCCTTTAGGCAAGCTGTGATAGATCGTCAAAATAGAGTTTTAGACTTTTTCATAAAAAACGGCGTGGATATCAACTACAACAAGCCCGACCAAGTTTATCCGTTCAAACCCACCCCGTTATGCGTCGCGGCGCGGTATGTAGATATAAAAATGGTGAAATATTTAGTGGAAAACGGCGCGGACGTTACCATAGCCGAAAACGACGGAATGCGTCCGTATAGCATAGCCGTAGAGCGCGGCGATAACGAAATGGCGGAGTATCTAAAAGCGCTTGAACCCCCAGAGTTTCACAATCTGCAAAACAAACTTTTAGAGCTTAAAAGTTATAAGTTGCCGCGTTCTCTTTTGGATTTTTTACAAGGCGAAAATCTGCGTTTAGAGTTGGCAAGCTCAAAGTGGACAAAATATGTAGATTTTTTCGCGCTTATCGATGTGGTAGAGATGAAAATTGGACGGCAAAAACTGCTTCGAATATCAAGAGAACTGGATAATTTCGAGCTTACCATCGTCTGGAATCCAAAGAAAAAATGCGTCTCTTGCTACGACCCCGAACATAAAGAGTTAACCGATATAGCGCCGTTTGAAGAGTTTATAAAAAATGCCGCAGTTTATATGGATAAAGTTATAAACGGCGATCCGATATAACGGGCGGATATGGCAAATAACGAATGCTTTGTTATGGAAATCCTAAATGGAACCGTAGTCTGGAGCAACCTCAATTCCTTGCTTGTCAATTTGTAAGGTATATATCGTTATAAACCTTTCATTTGCTTATATATTGCGTTGGTGGCGGCGACAAATCCGTCGAGGTTGCCGCAATCATAGCGGGTTCCGTTGAAACGATAGGCTAAAACTTTCTCCTCTTTGATAAGCGCGTTGATCGCGTCGGTTAGTTGTATTTCGCCGTTTGCTCCCGCGCTTTGTTTTTGCAATGTTTCAAAAATGCGCGGCGTTAGGATATAGCGCCCAATAACGGCAAAATTAGAGGGCGCTTTTTCGGCTTTCGGCTTTTCAACCATTTCGCGCACAAGCGCTAATTTGTCGTCGATCCAATCGCCCGCAATAGCGCCGTAAGAGCTTATTTCGCTTGGCGCGACCTCCATAACCGCAACGATCGAGCATCGTTCGCGTTTGTAGAGTTCTACCATCTGCTTGACTACGCCGTCGCCCTTGCTAACGCACAGATCGTCGGCAAGGATAACCGCGAAAGCCTCTTCGCCTATTAGATGCCGCCCCGTTAAAACGGCGTGCCCTAGCCCCTTTATTTCGCGTTGGCGCGTATAGACAAATCGACTTTTGTCTATTATATTTCTAATATCTGCAAGATGTTTTTCTTTTGCCGTGCCGCGAATCTGATGTTCTAGTTCGTAGCTAATATCAAAGTGATCTTCGAGCGTTCTTTTGCCCCGCCCCGTAACGATCGCCATCGTGTGAATACCCGCCTCTATCGCCTCCTCTACTCCATATTGAATCAGCGGTTTTGTGCATATTGGAAGCATCTCTTTTGGCATTACTTTTGTCGCGGGCAGAAAGCGCGTTCCGTAGCCCGCCGCTGGAAATAAACATTTATCGATCATTTATAATCCTCGTTTTTATCGTTTTAGTCTATATCAAAATGTTCCACGTGAAACATTAGCGCCGCAATCGTCGTTTGTCGCAATTTCAATTGTATATTATTGACGCTTATTTACCCTCAACCAATGCGATTGTCTCCTTGTTTGATGTTCCACGTGAAACTATCGCGAGAGATTCGCGGTTTTTGGCTATTGCGGCTAACATACGGTATGCCCTAACGGCGGTGCAAGACGTTCGCGAAGCTGTCCGCACGCCGCGTCAATATCGATCCCGCGAGATTGCCTGATTGCGCATAAAACGCCGCGATCAAGCAAAAACCGCTGAAAAGCCTCCATAGAAGCGCGATCGGGGCGTTCAAAGTTTGACGCTTCGCGCGGATTAAAGGCGATCAGATTGACTTTTGCGCGAAGCGGATTTAACAGCTTAACAAGTTTTCTAGCGCAATCTATCGAATCGTTTACGCCCTTGATCATTAAATATTCAAACATCATACGCTTTCGCAAATCGATCGGAAAGCGCCGCGCCGCGCCGATTATCGACTCTATGTTGTAGGCTTTATTGATCGGCATTAGCTTTGAGCGGGTTTCGTCGTCGATCGCGTGCAAAGAGATCGCAAGCAAAACGCC
>JAISRI010000138.1 GCA_031273735.1 Helicobacteraceae bacterium | reverse complement strand
GTCTGAGTATCCATAATTTCCGTCTTTCTTAAATGATGATCGCGTCGTAAAAAAGAAAGTTAGAAGTGTAGCAAAGAGAACTTTTGAAAATTATCCGCCGAGCAGATCGGCGGAACTAGAATATCAAATGGTTGGAGGCGATCGCGCGATTTACGCGATCGCTTTTTTGACCTTATCGACGATCGCCGTAAAAGAGGCGGGTTCGTTCATAGCTAGATCGGCTAAAACTTTTCGATCGAGGTTGATATTCGCCTTGCCCAAAGCGTTGATAAACTTCGAGTAGCTAATACCGTTAAGGCGGCACGCCGCGTTTATCCTTACGATCCAAAGCGATCGAAAGTTACGCTTGTTGTTTTTGCGATCGCGGTAAGCGTATACGAGGCTTCTTTCAAGCTGCTCTTTGGCTTTGCGAAAATGTTTATGTCTCGCGCCGAAAAAACCGCGAGCTTGCTTTAATAATTTTTTGTGTCTGCGTCTGCGGACAAAACCTGTTTTTACTCTCATTTTTTCTCCTTTTACCCATTTATATGGCGGGGCTAAACGCCCTCTTATCTGTTTTGCCTAAGCTAACAGAAGGCTTCATAAAACCGCATACGCGATTTAATCCTAACTACGCTTACAACGCCAACATTCTTTTTACGTTCGCCTCGTTCGAGCTATGAACATATTTACCTGAGCGCAAACCGCGCTTAGTTTTTCTGCTCTTCTTCGTAAGAATGTGGCTTCTAAAAGCGCTCCCGCGTTTGATTAGGTTTTTCTTAATAGAAAAACGCTTCGCGGCGGCTCTTTTGGTTTTCATCTTTGGCATTTGTTACCTTTACTTTTTCTTTGGAACGACATGCACGCTCACGAAACGCCCGTCGATAAAAGGCTCTTTTTCGATTGTCGCCGCGTCTCCAACCATTTGCACGACGGATTGTAGCACATCGAAACCTACGCTAGGATTTGCCATCTCTCGCCCCTTCAAAAACACGCGAAATTTCACGTGCTTGCCGTCTTCAAGAAACTCGATTGCGTGCTTGATTTTATAGTTTAGATCGTTTTGCGCGATCTTCGCCGTCAGTTTGATCTCTTTGACCTCGACGAGCTTTTGCTTTTTTTTCGCCTCTTTGGCGCGCTTTTCCTGCTCGTATTTGAATTTGCCAAAGTCCATAATCTTCGCTACGGGCGGATTGGCTTCGGGCGAGATCAGCACAAGCTCCAAGTTGCGATCGCTCGCGAGTTGCAAAGCCTGCCGCGAGGCGATCACGCCAAGCTGGCTTCCGTCTGCGCCAATACATCTAACTTCGTCGCAGAATCTTACAATCTGTTCGTTGATTAGGGTTCTTTTTTCCTTGTCTTTGTGGGCGAATTGCGGGGGGGTGTTGTTCAAAGGCTTTCCTCGTTGTTTTTTTCTATGCAGAGTTTCACAAACTCCTCTAGCGCGATTGTTTCTTGCGTTCTCGCGCGGCGATCTCGCAACGCTACGGCGCGGTTTTCGACCTCCTGCGCGCCTACGACGGCGATAAACGCGACGCGGCTTTTTTCGGCGGAACGAATCTTTTTCGATAGCGTTTCGTCGCGATCATACATCTCTACGTCTATATCGGCGGCGATCAAAAGATCTTGTATCTCTTTAGCGTATGGGGTATGCTCCTCGCCTACGGTTACGATCGCAACCTGCGTCGGCGCGATAAAAAACGGCAATTCGCCGCCGTAATGCTCGATCAAGATCGCTATAAAACGCTCGATCGACCCCATCATAGCGCGGTGGAGCATTACGGGACGCGCTCTTGTATTTTCGCTTGTCGTATAGGTAAGATCAAAGCGTTCGGGCAGATTCATATCGACCTGAACCGTGCCGCACTGCCACTTTCTGCCGATCGCGTCGGTGATCTTTACGTCAATTTTTGGACCATAAAACGCGCCGCCGCCTTCGTCCAATAGAAAATCGCCCCGTTTTTTTAATACTTTTTCGATTTCACAGGTGGCTTTTTCCCATAGAGCGTTATCGCCGATCGCTTTGGCGGGCTTGGTGGAAAGCGTGAGCGTATATGTAAAATCAAAACGCTTCATCAGTAGATCGATAAACTCCAAAATCTTCTCGATCTCTTCGGCTATCTGATCTTCGCGGCAGAAAATATGCGCGTCGTCCTGCGTGAACTCTCTAACGCGCAAAAGCCCGTGCAAAACGCCGCTCTGTTCGTGGCGGTGAACCGTGCCAAACTCAAAAAACTTCAAAGGCAGATCGCGAAAACTGCGCGTTTGCGATTCATAAACCGCGATATGCCCCACGCAGTTCATCGGTTTCAAGCCGTATTCCTGTTCGTCGATCGCGGTAAAATACATATTTTCGCCGTAGTTCGCGATATGCCCGCTCTTGTTCCACAAATCCGATCGTAAGATTTCGGGGCCTCTAACGGGTTGATAGCCGCGCCTTCTGTGCGCTTTGAAGCTAAAAGCCTCCAATTTTGCCCGCAATCTCGCGCCCGCGGGCAACCAAATAGCCAAGCCGCCGCCGATCTCGTCGGAAAACTTGAACAGCCCAAGCTCGTTTCCAAGTTTTCTGTGATCGCGCTTTTCGGCTTCCGCCATCTGCGTCTCCCACGCTTTAAGCGACTGCGCGGAGCTAAAGGCGATCCCGTAAATTCTCGTTAGCATTTCGCGGGAGCTATCGCCGCCAAGATACGCGCCTGCGAGTTTTGTCAGCTTAACGTTCGCTAAAAACTTCGTATTTGGCGCGTGCGGTCCCCTGCAAAGGTCTTCAAAGCCGCCCTGTTTATAGATTGTTACTTTTTGCGCGTCGATCCTGCTTAGAACTTCGGTTTTTAGCGGATCGTCCTTGTAACGCGCCTCTGCTTGCGTCTTGCTAATCTCGTATTTTTCGATCGGCAGAGCTTGCGCGGCAAGTTTTTTCATAGTTTTTTCGATAGTTTTCAGATCTTCCGCGCCGATCTTGGCGGAGGTTTTGAAGTCGTAATAAAATCCCTCTTCCACTACGGGTCCCACGAAAAATTGCGCGTCGGGATAAAGCGTTTTGATCGCCTGCGCCATTAGGTGCGCCGCCGAATGGCGGATAATAGAAAGCGACGCTTCCGAGTCGTCGCAAACGACGCTATCGCCGTTTAGCCCCAACTCTTTAGCGCTCGCCAAGTCGAAAATGCCCGACGGCGTTTTAACGCCGATTGCTTCGCTCAAAACTTTTTACTTCCTTTATTCGGTATCGCCAAAAACGTCCTTTCTTTTTTTATTCGTCAAATTCTTTATTTGGTGGTCCCAAGAGGTCTCGAACCTCTGACCTCTACCATGTCAAGGTAGCGCTCTACCGCTGAGCTATGAGACCAATTTACCCGATTTTGCCTTTAACCGTGCATATGAGCGCTCTCGCGCCGCAAAAATAGCCGTGATTTTACCTAACATTACTTAAACAAAAGCCGCAAACGACTTTAATATGAGCTTACTACATAGACGAGATCAATCTGTTCGCTCCCCGCGCCTCGTATGCGTCGATCGCCCGAATTGTCAGATCGTATCCAATAGAAATCATCTCTTCCGCTTTGTGAAACTCGTAAGTTTTACAACTTTCAACGGGTATATCCACGAGAATATCGGGCGGATACCCAGCGACTTTAAATAGCGTCATAGATTCCTGCATTACCTCGATCACTCTTTGCAAAATCTCTAGTTGCGTTACGCTCTCTCGCGCTTTCGCGTTCCAAACGCCGAGCTTAATTAGCCATTTTTCCAGCTTTTGCATTAGCGAGTTTTTTTCTTTGTCGCGCAAAACAGGCTTTAGCGACGTAGAGTATATCGCGGAAAGATTGACCGCTACGATCAGATCGTTATGATCGCTTGTAAGCGGCGCGATCGGCAGAGGATTTAACACGCCGCCATCGACTAAAACGCGCCCGTTGCGATGAATCGGCGTAAAAACAGTCGGAATAGCGATACTCGCGCGAATTGCCGTCCGCAGATCGCCCTCCTGAAACCAAATCTCTTTTTTGCCGTCTAGATCGGTCGCTACGGCGGTATAGCGAATCGGCAGATTTTCGATTGCCTTATCGCCAAAAAACGGCTCTAGCCGCTCGAAAACCCTATCGCCTTTGATCGCGCCTCCGCTTGGAAGTAGGCTTAGATCGACCAGTTTTAACGCCTTAAACCAATCGACCTTCAACGCCCAACTCTTAAACTCGCGTATGTTGCCAGCCGCGTAAAAGCCGCCCACCAAAGCGCCCATCGAACAACCGCTAACCGATCGTATCTCGTAGCCGCGCTCCTCTAGCGCCTCGATCGCTCCAATATGCGCGTATCCTCGCGCCCCGCCGCTTCCTAACGCTAAAGAAACCGATAATCCCATAAATGCATCCTTCGTTCAAAGCGGATATTTTATGCTAAAAACCGCTTTTTGCCTTAGATCGCGATCGTCTCCGTCTCGCCGTTAAGTGAAATTTATTAACCGCTTAAGCCATATTCGTTTATGATTTAAAACATTTAAAAAAGGTTAAAGAAATGAAATTCGCGCAAAACGCAACGAGTAAAACCGCTTCCAAACGCGCAAGCGGCGCGTATTATTGGGGGGGGGGGGGGGGGGTAATATTTATTATAACGCCGCGCCCTTACGCTCTTTTCAACCAACAATTTTCTTTTAATCCTCCTCTATTATATCCGCCCAACGCGATTACGGATCTTTTTTTGCCGGCGC
>JAISRI010000200.1 GCA_031273735.1 Helicobacteraceae bacterium | reverse complement strand
GCGTTTATCGCTTTGGTTTTAACGGCGGTTTTTGCTTATGCCCAGAGCGCTTTTGAACGCGCCGTTGCCGCTTATGAAAGCGGTAATTTGCAAGAGGCGGTTAAACAGTTTTCGATCGTCATTAAAGAAGATCCGAAAAACGCTATCGCTTATCTTGCTCGCGGACTTGCTTACGAAAAATTAAGCGATTACAGTAAAGCGATCGCGGATTTTACGCAAGCGATTAAGATTGATTCAAGACTTGAGTTGGCTTACAATAGTCGCGGAATTGCCTATGGAAGATTAGGCGATCATAATAAAGCGATCGCAGACTTTAATCAAGCGATCAAGATCGATCCAAGCAACGCTACAGCTTATTACAATCGTGGAATTGCTTACGAAAAATTAAGCGATTACAGTAAAGCAATCGCAGATTACAGCCAAGCGATCAAGATCGATCCAAACTTTGCCGACGCTTACAATAATCGCGGACTTGCTTACGGAAGATTAGGCGACGCAAGTAAAGCCATCGCGGATTTTAATCAAGCGATTAAGATCGATCCAAACTTTGCCGCAGCTTACAACAATCGCGCTATAGCTTACGCGTTTCAAGAAAGCTATAAAAAAGCGACGCAAGACGCTAGAAAAGCGTGCGAGTTAGGCGATCGCAAAGTATTGAAAATTCTGGGCAAAAGAAGCTAATTCGCGACTAATTCTATAAAAAGGAGAGTGAAAATGAACAAATTACTAAAAGCGGCGTTTATCGTTGCAAAGCGCTTTGGGGGTTGCTTTACGCTAACCAAGTTAGTTTATGAGGAGATAAAGTGAACAAAAAAGTTATTGCCAATACTTTGGCGATTGTCGTAATAGTTCTTGTAATAACAGCGGTTCTGCTGATGATAGCAAACTTGGCTCGCTCGATTCCGAAATCTTTCCCCGATTTTCTAAAAAGCTACCAATAAATAGAGCAAGAAGAACGAGAGGTGCGGAAAAGACAGGAGGCGTTTATGGAATCGATACGCGAAACCGCAGAACGCTATTATGAACAAGGTATAGCGCACTATACCGGCAGGGGAGCGACGCTTAACTATAAGCTTGCGTTAGATAATCTTGAAAAGGCGTGCAATATGAATTTGCAAGAAGCATGCGACGCATATGGCAAATTGTGCAGACGAGATATGATGTGCCGCATAAGAATGGAATACCATAATTCGCATTTTTGCTTTACGCAAAAGAGGGTTTTGCGCCATCATTTTATGTCTAAAAACGGCAGATTATGATAATACAAAATACGCGCGATTTGCGTTATTTGGATTCCCGCGACTTCAGCGCAACCCTGCATTTCTTTGCGATTACGAGCGGGGACGCGCTTTTCGCAAGCTGGGCGTTAATCGCGGAGGAAGGCGGGAATGATCGTAATCGCAGATAAGAAGCCGCTTGGCGCGGGGCGCGGAGTTGAAAGCCAAGCTACGCGATCGCTCTTAAAAGCGCGAATCCTAAAGAGTGCAAACGCAAATCGATCGTTTCGATCGTCTTATCGAGCGTTTTTTGAGAGGCTTCGGAAGCGTTCCCTCCCCAATTTTTTCTTGCCCTTTCAAACCCTTCGAGTAAGCCGATTTTTGCGGATTTAAGCAGATTTTCGTCGTCTTGCGCGTTGTCAAAAACGACCGCGGTTAGTTTATCGACAATCGAGGCGATCGTATTTTGCGCTTCGGCTGGCTGCGAGAAAAATAGCTTATTTTGCGCGTAAAACTCGCTCGCGCTTAATCGCGCCGCCCACGCCGAAAACTCCGCCGAATAAGGTTCTATTTTTGCGGCGCTCGTCTTGTTTTCTTGGGAGTTTTGCGTTTTTTGCGCCGCCTCTTTGCTTGCGCGTTCTAGCGGGTAGCCGATCTCTTTTTGGGCGGTCGTTTCGTTGATTTGCATAGAGTTCCTTTGTTATCGATATTTTTTAGTTTAAGCAAAAAGCCGTCCATAATCGCCGCTTTGGTATCATTAAATCTACTTTTTACCTATAGAAGGACGCTAGTTGATCACCCTCAAAGACGCTTTGAAACTGCCCAAAGAGGAGATCAAAAATCTCCGCGACGAGCTAAGAAAAAAAATCGACGAAAATAAAACGATCGGCGCGTATGTCGAGCAATTAACAGGCGAAGCGATCAACGAATACGGCGACGGCGTTCCGCTTCTTATCAAAGACAACATTCAGGTTAAAGGGTGGAGCGTAACGAGCGCTAGTAAGATTTTGCAAGGCTACGTCGCGCCCTACAACGCGACCGTGATCGACAATCTTTTGAAGGTTGGATTGTCGCCCTTTGGACGCGCCAATATGGACGAGTTCGCTATGGGAAGCTCGACTGAAACCAGCTTTTACGGCAAAACGCGAAATCCGCGAAACCCCTCTTGCGTGCCGGGCGGCTCTAGCGGCGGAAGCGCGGCGGCGGTGGCGGGAGGCTTTGCGATCGCGGCGCTTGGAAGCGACACGGGCGGATCGATTCGCCAGCCCGCCGCGTTTTGCGGTTGCGTAGGGTTAAAACCGACTTACGGGCGCGTTAGCCGCTATGGTTTGGCGAGTTACTCCTCTAGCCTCGATCAGATCGGTCCTATTACGCAAAACGTGGAAGATTGCGCGATTTTATTTGACGCGATCACGGGCTTCGACCTCAAAGATTCCACAAGTTTTGAACGCGAACATCAAAAGTGCGCCCCCAAATTGGACGCTAATAGAAAGTTTAAGATCGCCGTAATAGAAAACTATATCGATCAGACAAACCCAGACGTGGCAAAGGCGTTATGGGAAGCGGTGAAAACGCTGGAAAAAGAAGGACATACGATCGTCAAAAAAACGATGGGAGACTGCGCTCATCACGTCGCTACTTATTACGTTTTAGCCACTGCGGAGGCAAGCGCGAACTATTCGAGATACGACGGAATAAGATACGGTTTTAGAGGCGAAGGAAAAGACTTAAAAGAGGTTTATAATTCCACGCGATCGCAAGGTTTTGGCGACGAGGTAAAACGGCGTTTGCTACTTGGCGCTTTCGTTCTTTCTAGCGGCTACTACGAAGCCTATTATCGTAAGGCGCAAAAGACGCGCAAACTAATCAGCGACGAGTTTGCGGCGATCCACAAAGAGTGCGATCTAATTTTCGCGCCCGTTACGCCTACGGAGGCTTTTGAGTTCGATAGCGGAAAAACGCCGCTAGAGATGTATTTAAGCGATATTTTTACTATATCGGTTAATCTCGCGGGATTGCCGGCGATCAGTCTGCCGATCGGACTCGGCGCGGGAGGTTTGCCCGTAGGCGCACAACTAATTGCGAAGCCCTTTGACGAACAGGCGATTTTCGACGCGGCGCTAAACTTAGAAAAAGCTCTCAAATAAGGAAAAAAATGGCGTTAAACATCATTAAGAAGGCTTTTACCTTCGACGATCTTTTGTTGGTTCCGCGTTACAGCGAGGTTTTGCCCAAAGAGGCTGATCTAAAAACTAAATTAAGCAAAAACGTTACGCTTAATATCCCGATCGTTTCGGCGGCTATGGATACGGTTACGGAATATCGCGCCGCGATCGCGATCGCAAGGTTAGGCGGTATTGGAACGATCCATAAAAATATGGATATAGAAAACCAAGCCAACGAGGTTAAAAAGGTTAAAAAAAGCGAGAGCGGAATTATTATCGATCCCGTTTATATTACGCCAGACGCTACGCTAGGCGACGCGGAAGCGATTATGCGCGAGTTTCGCATTAGCGGCGTGCCTGTGATCGACGAACATAATAAACTTGTAGGGATTATCACAAACCGCGATATGCGTTTTGAAACCGATATGGCGCGGCTCGTAGGCGAGGTGATGACAAAGACGCCGCTCATAACGGGCACGGTCGGCACAAGTTTGGATACGGCGGCGGCGATTATGCACAAAAATAAGATAGAAAAATTGCCGATCGTCGACGATAGCGGCTATCTTAAAGGGCTTATCACAATCAAGGATATAAAAAAGCGCAAAGAGTATCCCGATTCCAACAAAGACGATTTTGGTAGGCTTCGCGTAGCGGCGGCGATTGGAGTTAATCAGATCGAACGCGCCGAAGCGTTGGTAAAAGCGGGAGCGGACGCGCTTGTTTTGGATTCCGCGCACGGGCATAGCAAAGGGGTTATCGAGACGATCAAAGCGCTCAAAGCCCGTTTTGTCGTAGACGTAATCGCGGGCAATATCGTTACCGCGGAAGCCGCGCAAGATCTCATCGACGCCGGCGTCGATGGAATCAAGGTGGGGATAGGACCAGGAAGCATCTGCACGACGCGAATCGTCGCGGGCGTAGGCGTGCCGCAACTAAGCGTGATCGACGAAGTTTCCCAAGTAGCCAAAAAAAGCGACGTTCCCGTTATCGCCGACGGCGGGATCAAATACAGCGGCGATATAGCCAAAGCCTTAGCGTGCGGCGCGAGCGCCGTGATGATCGGATCTCTTCTAGCGGGCGCAGAAGAATCGCCTGGCGAAACGATCATGTTTCAAGGACGGCAGTATAAAAACTATCGCGGAATGGGCAGTTTGGGCGCAATGCAAAAGGGCGGCGTCGATCGCTATTTTCAAGAGGGGACGGCGCAGGATAAACTTGTGCCGGAGGGGATCGAAGGGCGCGTGCCGTATCGCGGGCGTATTGCCGACGTCGTTCATCAGCTAATTGGCGGTTTAAGAAGCTCGATGGGATATATGGGCGCGAAAGATATTCCAACCTTTTCGCAAACGGCGCGTTTTGTCGAGATCACGTCGGCGGGTTTGCGCGAAAGCCACGTTCACGACGTCGATATAACCAAAGAAGCGCCTAACTATCACCGCTAAAACAAGTGGGAAATCTTAATCTAAAGATCAAGACCGAGCGTTTCAAAAACGCGCTCTATTTAGAAAGCGGGCGGATTTTGGAGCCGTTTGATCTCGTCTATGAAACCTATGGAACGCTTAACGAAGCAAAGGATAACGCGATCGTCGTCTGCCACGCTTTGAGCGCCAGCCATCACGCGGCGGGCTACTACGAAAACGACAAAAAGGCTGGCTGGTGGGACGCTCTGATCGGAAGCGCCAAGCCGATCGACACGGATCGTTTCTTTGTGATATGCGCCAACGCGATCGGTTCGTGCTACGGATCGACGGGACCCACCAGCTCCGCTTATCCGCGTTTAGAGCCTTACCGCTTTAAGTTTCCCGTTATTACGGTTAAAGATATGGTTAAAGCCGAAAGATTGCTTATCGATCGGCTAGGCATAAGCTCGATCTACGCGGCGATCGGCGGCAGTATGGGCGGTATGCGCGCGCTACATTTTGCCGTCGATTACCCCGCGCTGGTAAAACGGGTAATCGCGATGGCGACGACGCACGCGACAAGCCCTTGGGCGATCGCCTTCAATAAGGTCGCTATGGAATCGGTTATCAACGATCCCGCGTTTGAAAACGGCGCTTACGACATAGAGGCGTTAAAAGAGCGCGGACTAAAAGGCGCGGCGATCGGCAGAATGGCGGGGCATATCAGCTTTCTTAGCCCCGAATCGATGAATCGCAAGTTTGGGCGCGACTTTGTGGGGACGGAAGGTTTGTTCGATCTTTTCGGGCGCTTTCAGGTGGAGCGCTATTTGGATTACAACGGCGGCAACTTTCCAAAGTGGTTTGACCCTCTTTCGTTTTTGTATATCGTCAAGGCGATCAATATCTACGATCTATCCAGAGGCTACGACTCGTTAGAAAGCGCGTTGTCGCGGGTAAAGTCGCGGTTACACCTTTTTGGTTTCGATCGCGATCTGCTCTTTTTGCCGCAGGAGATGAAGGAGATCGATCTGACTATGAAAAAGATCGGCAAAGGCGAGCTAAGCCGATACTACCATATTCAAAGCGATTACGGACACGACGCATTCTTGGTTGAAATCGATAAATTCGCCGATACGATCGCCGATATTTTGCGTTGATTTTTGCCGTTACTTACGTTTTTATCAAAGGGACTTGCCAAACTCTATTTCTTATCGTAGTCGCAAGGAACGGGATCGCCGCTTGAAGCAAGAATATTCTTGCCGCTTTGTTTGATTTTATTGTTGAAACTAGAACTTGCCCTCTCTCGTTGCGGCGTATTATGAAGCGCTTTTTGCAGAAAGCGTAGCTCCTCTACTCCGTTACCTGGACTTACTTTTTTTATACATTCGGACGCTCTATTGCTCTCGCGTTGAACTTCTAATAATATATCCAATTTAGACGAGAACACTTTCATCTCTTTTTGCATAACTTTTGCCAACTGAATCAACGCCGCTCTATATCTTTCTTGATCTGGTCGCGGAGCGTAGTTATAGATTGCGATTTCTACGTCGTCTCTTATGCCATTGTTGTTACTGTCTATGCCTTCTAGCGTCTTTCTGCCTTCCGATCCCGGATCGGGAGGAAGCTCGACGTTGCCGCCGCCGTTAGAGCCTCCTCCGTTATTGCCTCCGTTGCCGCCACTTCCCGAATTACCGAAAGAGAGGCTAGAACCGCTGTTATTGCCTCCGCTAGAACCGCCGCTACTCGGATTACTAAAGGAGCTAGAGCCGCCGCCTTTAACGTTTTCCTGCGACGGCAAAGCAAAGCCGCTTTGATCGTTGCTAGCGTCGTCGCAACTAAATACGATCAAAGCAAGAGCTACGATTGCGATGGTAATATAGATTTTCATCTTTTAGCCTTTATTTTGATCGCAAGGATTTTGGTCAAAAGCGCCGCCATAAACTTTACCGCTTATAGCTTCGTGAAAGCGCATATAGACTTCAAACCGTTCGACAGGTACTAGAATATCTTTCTTAAAAATTGCTAAACCTTTGTTTGTTATAAAATGGCGAGCATTGTAGCGCCTTTTGATATAAAATAAGGAAACATCCGTTTGAAAGTCGTTAAGAAAACGTTTTTGGGCAAATTAAGAAGGCGGTAAAGGGGTTTGTTTTGCTTGTCGTTTTTTGGGCTTTGCGTAAAAGACGCTTTAGTAAAAAATTAGGGATCGGGAACCGATCCCTAATGGAGAATATAAAACTCGTCGAAATGGCTTTTATCGACCTAATCTAAACGGTATATGTTCTCGCGTAGAATTGTCGTCGTAATGTCTATGATCGTTGCGATTACCTATACCGCCCCACTCGTCTTTACTGTGCGCAACGAATTCGATCGTGCCGCAAGGGTGTTCGAAGCAACCTTTGCGCGTTTCCTCTTCTCCCGATACGACCGTCTTATAGGTTTTGCCAAAAGGGTGATACCATAGATAAGAGGGCATATTAAGGTGCGAAACAAATCTGCGCGGACGGCGTTCGTTTAGAGGATAGATAAAGATCGCGCTATTCGCGTTCTTTATCGAAGGGGGCGTTCCTTGTTCGGCGTATCCTTTGATATTCGCCGTAACGTTCGCTTCGGTATTTGTATCGGCTAAGGCGTTTAGCGCGTACCAACCAGCGCTGGAGGCGCTAATACTTGGCGACCTAAACGCGTTTCTGATCCCGTTAGAGCCGCGATCGCTAAAGTAGTCGATCGTAAAGGTTACGTTTGCCTCTTGATCGTAAGTTAAAACGTCCAAAACGTTCGCTCTGCCGTAAATGAAACTGATCTCTTTGAAATCTCCCGCGCCGCTTGTAGCCCAATATCCGTCGCCGATCACGTCGTCCGTATCTTTTAGCGACAAGTTAAAGTCGTAATCGGAGCTTTTGGCTTTCATAAAGAATACGGGGTTCGCTTGGTTATGTTTGCGCCCGAAATTAAACGCGTAGGTTATATCGGCTCTGCCCTCTTTCCATGCGCTTGCGGGCGTCGTCTTATTAAAATCCGCGCCGTCAAAGTAATACGTCCAGAAACGATCGCCGCCGTTTTCGTCCTTAGCGACGCTTTGGGGCATATCTACCGATTGCGATTTGGAGTTCATAAATCCAATCGAGTGGTTAATATCTTGGCTGTAATTGCCGTCGCTATATTTGCCCGTAACGTTTCCTTTAGCGTTTCTAGCGCTAGCGCTAACTATGACTCTAGCAAACTGCCTACGCTCCAAAGCGCCGTCGTTCTCGTTGGCGTAATAGACAAACGAAGAGTCGTTTGAATACTTCTTTTCAAAAGGACCTATGATTGCGAGGCTATCTATTTGGAGTTTATGGGGAACGATCTTTAATTCGGCGATCTTTTGTTTAATATCGCAACCGATTTTGCCGTAGTTGATATTTGTATATTTATTGCCCGTTAAGTTTGCCTCGTTAGAGTCGCCGCCTACTTCGCAATCGTTTTTCCAACGAGCGTCCCTAAACGCCGCGCCATAGACCGCCGTCGCGTCTATATCCTGATCGATTTGCGTCCAATTTTTATCGAGCAGATACAGCGTAATTTTGCCTACGTCGTCATAGCTTAATTTATTGACGATCGCTTTATTGGGCGAAACGCCGCTAAAGGTGATATTGGCGTCAATATCGGAGCTTACGTCGCCTATTTTTTCGTCGATCGCTTGTATGCAAAGCCCAAATACCGCTTTGCAAGGTCTAACGCCAGATTCTCTTTTATAGCCAGCCGTCGCGCTCGCGCTAACGCCGCCGTTAGGAAACGCGATCGTAGGCGGCTTTGTCGAAGGATTCGGGGCGTCCGAGTAGGGCGCTCCGGCGATCAGCGTATCTTTATACGCGCCGCCTGAAAACGCGGGGCGCAAACTGAAGCGCGAAGCGTTAAAGTCGTGCGTTTCGCACGCGCCGCTTCCAATCTCGGCGATCGTCGCGCAATTAGACATTAAAACCTCTACGACGACGTTTGTAGAAGCCTTTAGATCGTAGTTCCAACTAAACGTAAGCGGGTCGGTTAAAAGATTTTGCGTATCGGCGATCGACGCGCATTTATAATCGTCTCTCGAATCGGGCGAGAGAGCGATAGCGTTTGCGTTAGGATTGGTCGCGCCGCTGGGTTTGTAGCGCGAAAACGTCCCGTCGAAGTTAGCGGCGACAAGCCTCGCGCATAGCAAACCCGAATAGTTTGTAACGTCCGTTGGCGCGATCTTGATATTTATATCCGCCTTTCTGAGCGCCGCTATTTTGGTAAAGGTAGCGGGCGCGTCGCTCGTCGGATCAAGCGTAACGTCCCACGCGCCGGCCTCTTTCGGAACGACGGCGTTTCGTAACGGGAAGTAGCTGTCTAAACCTATGCAGGCGTAGTTCGCGTAGGAATATTCGCCCATTCCAAAGAGCGTTTTATTATTGCTGTCGTCGCAGTGCATCACGTTTCCGTTATCGTCAAACATATAGTTTAGCCACGTATGCGCGTCGTAATTGCCGCTTGGTTCATTGTATCCTCCATAGGAGCAACCGCCGTCGGAGAGCCAATAGGTCGGTTCTAGTTTTAAGCCCGCAAGAGACGAATCTTTAGCGATCATTCTACTGAACATCGATCCGATCGCGGCGTTAGCCGAACCGGTTCCATTTTTATCAAAGACCGTTTTCCAACCGTAGTGATACAATAAAGTATTTCCCGTAGAAGGATCGCCGTCTATGTAATGCAGAGCCTTTCCAGCGTCTAATCTGCTCCAAGCGCCCGCGTTCGCGCCTGATCCTTTATAAAGCCCAAACGATCCGTAAGGCCAAAGCGCCTTATCTTTCAAACTTGGAATGTAAAAAGAGCCGCTAAACGCGCTTTCGCCGCCGGACATCTGCATATACCAACCGTTGTTTGTCGGCATATAGCGTTGCCATTTGTAAAGTTTATCTTCATTAAGGCGCGTTCGCATATTTTCAAACAGCTCTTTAGAGGTTGGGACAAATGGCGACAAGCCTTTTTTGACGCAAGTATCCTTTGCGACGTCGGCGGAACTGCGCACTATATCGCCGTCAAGAGCCAAAAAGCTAGTCGTTATCATCTCCTCTTTGCTCCGCCCGATACCTTTTTTAGGCATATTGCAGTAGGCGACAAAAGGAACGCCCTGATTATCGAGCGGATCGATGAGGTAAAAGCCGTCTTGCGCGCTAGGGTAGCTTTGTTGAATATCGCGGCAGGAGTAGAAAAACTGCCTACCGTTCCTTGGCTCCATATATTTGTAGGGCTTATTCGCCCCCAACGAGCCTTCTGATCCTAATTGAACCAAATACGAGGCGGCGGGAACAGACCCGCCTTTCCAATTTAACGTCTTATTAGGATCATACGCCAAAAAGCACGCTTCGCCGCGACCCGTAGGCATTTGTCTATAAACCTGTCCAAAATGTCCCGAAGCGACTAACGGATCCTGAATGTAGTCAAAAGACGCGGGGCTGGCGGGATCGTAACAACCGCCGTATTGCATAGCAAACGATAGGCTAGTTCCCGTCAAGTTTATATTATGGGCGGCAAGCCCTCTAGCGTCCTGCGAAAGCGAAGCGCCCGCCGAAAACGTCGGGAACGTTTTCGTATACATAGAGCGGTGAAACCCTATCCTGTCTAACATTTCGAGATCGAGGCGCAAACCGTAGATCGGATCGCCTTTTGCGCTCCACTCCCAATTTCCCGTCGAAGAGTTTTTAACCTTGCCCTTCATAATTTCGGGGAACGGTTCGCGAACGTGTTTGGGGTGGTAATAGGCGTTTGAGAAGTTTTTCGAACCTTGCTTATAAAAACTCGCAAAAGCGAAGTTGCTATTGATCGGGCGGTTAACCTCGCCCTTTTGAGACATAGGCAAAGGAAGCCAGATTTTAATTTTGCTTGAGTTTTTATCGCCCGCGTTATAATCTTCAAGGTCGCAATAAACTAACATAGGCTCGTTAAACGGATTACGCCCGTCGCTATAGACGCTTTGGGCGGGCTTAAGAACGTAAAGCCCGCTACCTTTATTGGTGCGCGGATAGCCGATAACAGGTTTGGCTAACTTGCTATCGGTGCAAATGGGGGCGTAACAATCGTCTGCTTGAATATAGTAAGGATCTTTAACGACCGCAGGTTTTTTTATTAGCTCGCCCGAAACCGCGTTGTGATAGGTTAGATAGGCGTAGCTCCAATATACGTCCGTCGTATTGCCCGACGCAACGTTAGAGTTGAATACGACGGAATACTTCATCACGTAGCCGTCGCCTACCCCAATCCTGTATGAGTCGCGAAACTTGCACTCTACGCTCCAAGCCGTTTTCGAGCAACTAACGGCGGAGGCGGGAAGTTTGTAATTTGAGCCTACTCTATACACGCCGTCGATCGTAGTTTGATCGTGATCGATATATTGCAACAATCCGCCTTCGTCAAAATCGGCGGTTAATACAATACCGTTCGCCTCTTCATTGCCGCGATTGTAAAAGGTAAGCGTATAATCGAGCCGTCTGCCCGCTAGGCTTTGAGAGCTTTGGCAAGGACCAAACGTCCCCTCTTGAACAACCTCTGGAATATGCGGCGCGTAGATCGTCGTAGAGAAGGCAAGAAAGCCCATATAGTAGTAGTCCATACTCGCGAACATTCTTAGATTTACGCCCGTTTGATTGTTGCCAAGCACGTTATGCAGGTTGTAGGTGTGCAGATCGTATCCTTGCGTGTAACTCCAATCGGGTTTGCTGCCGATAGGTTTGAAGCCCGGCGTTCCGAAGGCTTTATTCGGATAGCCCCACGACGAAGCGTCTCCCGGAGTCGGCGTCCCATTGACGGTTATGCTAGAGCTAAAGGCGTTTGCGTCGGGTCGGTTATCTTTCCAGCTACCAACATAACCGTCGCCCCCTCTGCCGCCTATATATACCGCTTTTGATTTTGGATACGGGGGAGAATATTCGCTTCTAGTAAGATCGTTATTGCAACTAGTAGGGTTGCCTACATAGTTAAACATAAAGCAATCGCCTAAATCGGTCTGGTGTCCCTGCCCAACCATATAAAACAGCTTGGTATCCACGTCGCCTCTAGGCGGCGTTCTAAAACTATAATTTGGTATCGGATAGTCTTGTCTGCCGCGATCGTTAGCTACATAACCGTCAAAAAAGGTAACGTATTTAAGCGTTTCGTTTGGATCGTTGCTGTTTTCGTAGATCACCGCCAACATCCAACCCGCATAGGTGCCATATGGCCAAGCGTGCAATATAGTCGGAACCCCTTTAACGTAATACGCGCCCTCTTGCTGATTTGGATTGATCAGATGGGTAACGTCCGCCTGCATCATATAGTTGTGCGTATCTTCGGCGTAGGTGTAATATATTTTTTCGGGATGCACCGTTTCATAATCTCTGCCCGGAACCTTTAATTTTACGCCTGTATTCGCAAACTCGTTCATTACCATTTTGGCGCGATTTTCGCCGCTAACGCCGTCGCAAGCCCTATCCGTATTGTCGTCGTTATTCACGTATCTGCCTTCGGGATCTTTAGCGCATCCGTTAAGCGAGCCTTTGGCTCCGTTATTGGGATAGTGATAAGGTCTGATAAGGCGAAGATCTTCAAAAATCGGACGCGCCACATAAGGAACCCGCCCTATCCAGTAGAGCTTTGCCTTGACGATCTTGGCTTTGGGAGGCAGATGGTATAGCATCGCCATAGTGTTGGATTGGTTAATCGATCCCGTTACCGTCCCGTCGTCTTTGACGTAGGCATACAACATATTATCAGCCTCTTCGATCAATATATCGGGGTGTCTGGTAAATTGCGGTTCAAGACAGGGGCTTTCAGGACTGCTAATAAAATGCCGCGTTCGATTATAAGTCCCGTAGGTGCCGTAATAGTAAGAGCCATAAGTATCGGTAGTGCCTTCGTCTCCTAAATCGACTTGCGGGACGCAAAGCGAGGTATTGCCGATCACCTTCATATCGCCATAAATATTCGTGGAAAATCTCGGCGCTACGGGCATATCTTTATGAATAGTTCCAAGGTCGGAAACCATGATCGCGAAAGGGTTATCGGTTTTAATCAAGGAGCCGTTGCATACGCCGCCGATCTTAGAGCCGCTGTAGAGTCTGATAATTACTTTATACACGCCGTTAGCGGCGGGCGTTTTAAGACCGTTGCCCGAAAGCTCTCTAGTTCTGACCGAATAGCTGCTATTGGCATGCTCAAAGTGAATTGGCGACGCGGAACCGATTTGAATAGAGGTGCAGCCCCAATTGTCGCTAGAGTTGGCGCTGTTGCTAAGCGTGGCTCTTACCTGAAGATAGAGCGGAAGGTTTCCTCTGTAATAATTAGCGATGTTGCGCGTATAGCCGCCTTTAGAAGTGCTTAAACCTGTCGCGCTAGAGTCGATGGTAACGGTAATGGCGTGAAGCGAGCCTGTCAAAGCGCACGTTAGCGCGAAAGCCGTAACTAAACGTTTGGCAAGACCTATCTCGCCGAAGCTAGAAAATGACGCTAGCTTTTTCATAGTAACTCCCCTTTAATGTAGTTTTAAACTCTTAAAACCTCATTTGTAAATCGCTTACTTTAGCGGTAAAGCGGAGTTTGCGCATTGATCGCGGTCTTTTTTAACTG
>JAISRI010000145.1 GCA_031273735.1 Helicobacteraceae bacterium | reverse complement strand
GCGGCTAATCGACGCGCCAATCGTCGCGGGAAGTAGCGAGCGCAACGGCAAATTAGGTCTGCCGAAGGTGATCGGCGCGATTAGTTTTTCGCGGGGCAAAGAGGCGAGAACGGCGATCGAAGCGCTAGAATACTTTGCCGATTTTGACGCGACGCTAATCAAAGCGCTTCCGATCGGCGGCAGAACTCACCAAATCCGTATTCATCTCGCGTATATCGATCGCCCGATTTTGGGCGATCCTCTTTACGGGGCGAACGTTGAAACGGCGCGTTCTTGGCTCGATCGAACGCTTAAGCGCGAGGAGCGCATAGCCAAAATCGGCGCGGATCGCCTGATGTTGCACGCCGATTCAATCGATTTTTTCTATCAATCGCGCTTTTTTATTAAAAGCTCCGTCGATTTTGGCAAAGCCGCGCTATTAGCCGCGACCTCGCTATCTTAATCGCTTAAAATTGTTTCTATAACGAACGCGGTTTCGTCGTCGCTTAACGCGCTATGGCAGGGCAAGGAGAGTTCGCGGCGGTAGAACGCTTCGCTTTGCGGCAAAAAGCGTTCGCCAAAGCGTTTAATATAGTAAGAGTGGCTATAAACGGGTTTGTAATGAACCTGAACGCCGATATTTTTTTCGCGCATTTTATTAAAGAGTTTTGTCTTGTCGATCGCGCTATCTAATAAAATAGGATATAGATGGCGGCTATGCGTTTTCTGTCGCGTTTTTGGCGGAGTTTTCAGCGGCGTAATACGATCGCTATTCGCGAACGCTTGATCGTAAAGCGCCGCGATCTCTTCGCGCCGTTTTATCGTTTTGTCTATTCGTTTTAATTGCGAAACGCCAAGCGCGCAGTTTAGATCGCTAACGCGGTAATTAAAACCAAGCGCGATCATATCCTGTTCCCACAGATCGCCGCGCGCAATTCCGTGCGATCGTAAAAGCCGCGCTTTTTTCGCAAGTTCCGCGTCGCTCGTTACGATCGCCCCGCCCTCGCCCGTCGTGATCGGCTTTACGGGGTGAAAGCTAAAAACGCCCATAGCGCCAAAACTCCCCGCGCTTTTATTCGCCGCGTCAAAACTGCCCAAAGCGTGCGCCGCGTCCTCGATAACGATCAAATTGCGCCGCGCCGCGACCGCGCCGATCGCCTCCATATCGCAAAGGCTTCCCGCGTAATGCACGGGCGCGATCGCTTTGGTTTTGGGCGTAATCAGCGCTTCGATCGCGCTTACGTCTATTAGTCCGCTTGTAAAATCGACGTCGGCGAAAACGCTCGCGCCGCCGCAGTAGATCGCGGCGTTAGCGGTGGCGGCAAAGGTAATCGCGGGGACGATAACCTCGTCGTTCGCGCCCAAACCAGCCGCTAGATAGGCGATATGCAAAGCGGCGGTGGCGCTATTAACCGCGATCGCGTATTTAGCGCCCGTATATTCGCAAAGGGCGTTTTCAAAAGCCTCTACCGCCGCGCCTTGCGTCAAAACGCCGCTTTTTAGCGCCCTTATAACCGCTTCTATATCGCTTTCGTCGATAATCTGCGAGCTATAACGATCCAAATGCAACGAGCGCCGCCGGTCAAACTATCGCTAAAAGCCGATTACGCGATGCTCTATAGGAACGCCGTTTTTGCGCTCTTCGTCTATAAGAGCTAGAGCGTCGTCGCCGATCGTTCCTTGTAAAACGTAGATATATTTTACGTCGTCCTGCCAGTAGTCGCCCCGCTCGAAAAACTCTTGGCAGTCCCCGATAAAAAGCCGAATTTCGGCTACGGAAATCTCGCCTAGATTTTTGGAGCAGTGGATTAAGCAGAGTTCGTTCGCTCGCGTGGCGATCAGATGAACCGCGTCGCTATCGCTCATATTAACGTCGCGGTAAGCTATATCGTAGTTAAGCCGTTCAAACGCCCCCGCAACGATTTTGGCGTATTCCGCGCCTTTGATCTCGCTTGATAAAGGCGTTTTGCCAGAAGGCTTTTCTTTATCGGATTTATCTTTGCGTTTTAGCTCGTCAAGAAGGCGCAAATCGCGTTCCCGTCTACGCTCGTCATAAAGCCGCCTTTGTTCTTCGGCTTTTTTGGCGTCCTCTTCTAAGCGTTTTTTCTCGATCTTGGCTTTGATCCTCATATAGAAAAAACCGACGAGATAGAGCGCGATCGCGATAAACGCGCCCATTACGCCCTCTTCAAAAAAGCCCGTCGTTTCGGCGACAAAACCGACGGCAAGAATAGCGGCGATTACTCCCCAAACGGAAACTTTCCCGCTTTTTTCTTGCCTGTTTTTCGCGTATTTCTCGCGCGCTTTGTCGTCCATAACGCTCCTTTAAGTCGCGCTATTATAGCGCAAACCTGATCGTAAAGCGCCGCCTCCTACAAACGTAAGAAATTCAAGGCGATCGCCCTCTTTAAGCGCGGTCGCCGCCCACTCCTCGCGCTTGAGTATCGCGGCGTTTAGAGCGCACGCGGCGATATGCTTATCGATATTAAGGCGATCGACGACGTTTTTGACGCTTTCGCCCTCTTTAACCTCGCTTTTTTGCCCGTTAATCTCAATCGTCATCTGTTAAAAGCGTATCGAACGCCTACGCTCGCCCCCGTTTCGCCGTCGCGCCAATATTCGTCGCCGTAACGCTTTTCCAGCCGTTGCCAAAAGCGGTGGCGGTAAAAGACCGAAAGGCTAACGCTTAAACTTTCGCCAATCAACGTTCGTTCGACTCCCGCGCCGATCGACAACGAGAGATTATCGGGCGCGATTCCGTCTTTGAAATCCTCGTAGCCTATGCCAGCCGCCGCCTGCAAGTAGGGCGTAAAAGAGGCGATCGAAGCGTTTTGAAAACGAACGCCCGCAAAGGCTGAAAGCTCCGCGAAATCGTCGATTATGCCCAACCTGCCGCCGTAATAAATATCGCCGCCGCCGAGCAAACCAATCTCGATATTGGGCGCGGTTTCGTCGCTTTTTTCGTTAAAAGAGTAGGAGTCGCCGTTTGCCGTTTCGTAGCGCGAACCGACTTTGATCGAATCGCCGTTGTTTTTGGTTTTGATCTCTATCTTGCGATCGCGTCGAAAAAAGTCGAAACTCGCGCCCGCAAAGAGGTTAAAACTCTTTTCGTCGTCGCTCGCGTTTTGATCGATCTTGCGATAGACGCGCCTAATTACTAGCGCGTTTGGATCGCTTGGCTTTTGGCTTGCCGAAGGCGGCGTCGCGCTTTGATACTCGCGCCGAATAATCCGCCCTTCGTTTGCGATAAGCGCTTCACATAGAAGCGAAACAAGCAAAACCGCTCTAATCATCGCTCTCGCTTTCCGTTTTACTAG
>JAISRI010000087.1 GCA_031273735.1 Helicobacteraceae bacterium | reverse complement strand
CAAAACGTTCTTTTCTCGCCATTCCCGCGACGGAGCGATAGGTTGTCCCCAGCCGTCAGTCCTCCGCGCCTTGCGCTCCTCCGTTCCTTAGCGTCTCGCTACTTTCGCGAGGCATTGTTATGGAGCGGGTTCGGCGCTGTTTCGCGCCTCATCGCGGAGGAAGGCGGGAATCCAAACTAGAAACCCAACGCATTTCTAAACCCGTCTTTAACAAAACAAAACCAGCAAATGCAGTCATTCCCGCGCGGAGCGGCAGGCTGTCCCCAGCCGTCAGCCGCGAAGGAAAGCGAGAATCCAAACCATAAATCCGACTTATTCAAAAAATCTTACGCATTTACCAACAAATCTACATAATCGCGGAAATAACGGCGTTTATCGACTTATAAATCAGAGCTTCAAAATACCTGTTTAACTTCGATCATAAAAGAATTATTTTACAATCCTTAATTAAAAAAATTAGTTAAAAGTTGACAGATATGAAGCTTTTCGCGTTTTAACGAAAATAGAGGCTTTGTTGGTCTTTGCAAGCCTTTTTCATAATGTCAAAGTTTTCTTTAAGTTTGAAACGCTACAAAGTATCGTTTCTATAAACTTTCCAACCAATACAGATCGTTTAAGGTTTTATTTGCTATGATTTCGCCTTGTAACGAAACGTTTGTTTGCGGTTACGCATAGACCCGATTTTTAGGGGATTGAGACGCACGCCCATATGAGCGAGTAGCCCTCTATCTTGGGAGGTTACGCATAGACCCGATTTTTAGGGGATTGAGACCCTTATACCCGTTTTTAACTGCCAGCTCTTGAGGTTACGCATAGACCCGATTTTTAGGGGATTGAGACCGTGAACGGTCATAGGGACAAAGAACTCTATTGGGTTACGCATAGACCCGATTTTTAGGGGATTGAGACTAATAGCGATTTTTTGTATTCCTCGTCGCTAATGAGTTACGCATAGACCCGATTTTTAGGGGATTGAGACAAAGCTCCCCTCTACGCAATCTCGGCGTAAAGAAGTTACGCATAGACCCGATTTTTAGGGGATTGAGACAATAAATCATCACAAACAAAAATATATAGCTCGGTTACGCATAGACCCGATTTTTAGGGGATTGAGACATTTTCGAGTATCCGTTTAGGATATAATCGCGTTACGCATAGACCCGATTTTTAGGGGATTGAGACAGCCCAAAGCAATTTAATCGGCTTGCCGTTTGGTTACGCATAGACCCGATTTTTAGGGGATTGAGACACCCAAAACTTATCCTCTACGACGCGCTTAGCGGTTACGCATAGACCCGATTTTTAGGGGATTGAGACCCCGTCTATGGCGGCAAAATACAGCGTCGCGCCGTTACGCATAGACCCGATTTTTAGGGGATTGAGACTTTAGAGGTATTCTTTGATTTTTGATATAGAGTTACGCATAGACCCGATTTTTAGGGGATTGAGACTCTCCTCGTTATCCAACGAGCCTACGACGGTGTTACGCATAGACCCGATTTTTAGGGGATTGAGACCCGTCTTTCGTCCGAAGATTCAGATCGGAAGCGAGTTACGCATAGACCCGATTTTTAGGGGATTGAGACAATACTTCAATGTATTCCTCCATTCCTCTATCCAAGGTTACGCATAGACCCGATTTTTAGGGGATTGAGACGTTGAGGAGAGTCCCATCTTCCTTGACTGGCGAAGTTACGCTTAGACCCGATTTTTAGGGGATTGAGACAAACGGACGCTCTCCTTCACCAAGCCGCGTGCTTGTTACGCTTAGACCCGATTTTTAGGGGATTGAGACGCCCTCGCAATCAGATATGCCGATACTCCCCGCCAAATCGCTCTCGTTGTTTTCCGTCTCTATACCAGTCATTCGCGCTATGCTTAAATAGCGCGAAGCGCTGATCGCTCGATCGTTCATAGGTTTTAAATACGCGCGGCTACGCCGTATGTTGGATTCCCGCCTTCCTCCGCGATGAACGCGCGGATACGCGCTATCGTTCCGCGCGGGAATGACAAAGAGATGGCATTGCGAGCGTTTGCTTCGCGGTAACGCCCCTTTGAGGCTACCGCGCCGCGCCGCCCGCGGGAATGACCGAGAAGGAAGCGGGAATGCCAAAAGGCGCGGGGGGATTTTGAGTTGCTAAAGGCGGTTTAGGAGGAGGCGGAGGGCTTGAAAAACGCTCTGTTTTTGGATCTGCGCGCGAGCGCCCGTTAAAAAAAGTTTTTCGGCGAAAGTCGCGCCGTCGCTAGAGGCGTATCCGATAAAAACCGTCCCTACGGGTTTCTGCTCCGAACCTCCGCCCGGTCCCGCCACGCCGCTAACGGAGAGCGCGTAGTTTGCGTCGGTTCGTCCTATCGCGCCCAGCGCCATCTGTTCGACGCATTCGGCGCTAACCGCCCCATACGTTTCAAGCAGCCTTTCGCTAACGCCTAGCCAAGAAACTTTAAGGCGATTAGAGTAGGCGACAAGCGATCCGTCGAAAACCTGCGAAGCGCCCGCGACGGCGGTCATATATGCCGCTAGCAAACCGCCCGTGCAACTTTCGGCAAAGGTTACCTTTTGTCTTCGCTCTTTTAGCCGCGCCGCCGCGTAAGCGAACGGATCGCCCATAAACGCTTTGGGGAAGAGAGTTTCGCAAACCTCGCGCGCAAAGGCTTTCGCGTTGCCGCTTTCTTCGCATTCCAAGACGCTCCAACCGCCAATATGCGTTTTCGCGATGGCGCTCGCGCCAAAATTATCCGCCGCCTTTTTTGTAAGCTCTAAAGCGGACAGCGGATCAAACCCAAGAAGGTTTATGCGAACTAAGCGGTTTTTCTCTATCATAACCAATAAATCGACAATTACTTTAAGGTATAAAATGCCCAGAAACTCTAAAGCCGTCGCCAAAACAAACGAAAACGAACGGGCGACGCGATCTAACAAAAAAGCCGAGCGCTACAAAGATCGCTTGCTCGCTTTACAAACGGAGCTTGCGAAACTCCAAAAACATATCTACGAGAGCAAAAGCCGTCTGATCGCGATCGTAGAAGGCGGAGAGCTTTCGGGCAAAAACAAGACGATTAGAAGTTTAAGCGAACGGTTGGATACGTCAATCTGTAGCGTCGTATGGCAAAAAGAGCGCGCCTCTAACGGCAAGTGGTTTTTGGCGCAATTTGCCTCTAAGGCGCCGCGCAAAGGGGAGATAGCGATATTTGATCGCGGCTGGTACGGCGCGTTAAACGACGAATACGAAAGGCGTATTCATCAGATTCCTCTATTTGAACAGACTTTGATCGAGGAGGGATTTATCATTTTGAAGTTTTTTCTAAAGGTCGGCAAAGAGGAGTTAAACGCTAGGATCGAAAAGCAAAAGAGCGATCCTTTTGAGCGGCTCTGGTTGAACGAGGCGGCGTTAAAAAAATATAGACAATACGACGAATACGCCAAAGCCCAAGAGGAAACGCTTTCAAGAACGCATACGCCCTACGCGCCTTGGTTTATCGTTGGCGCGGACGATAAGAAAGAGGCGCGATTAGGCGTTTTAGCTACTATGTTAACGGCGATCGACTATAAAGGCGGCGATCAAAAACTTTTGCGCGCCTGCGAAAAGACGATCGCGCAAAGTTACGCGCCAAAGGTGAAATTTTAATATGTTAATTTTAATTGCGGGCGGCGGCGGATATGTGGGGCGCGGAATTACGCAACGCTTCTGCGCGGAACACGACTTTATCAACGTATCCAAAACGCGAAGCTCGGAGTTTGCCGTTAATAACGCTCTGGTAGATTTAGAAAGATCGCTAAACTTTCTGCGTTTCGATAGACCAATCGATATGATTATCAACTGCGTGGAGTGCCACCCCGATAACTTTGAAAGCGGCGAACGAATGAAACGCGCCTATGTCGCGTCTGCGCGGCATCTGATCGAATACGCCGAAGATTTTGGCGTTAAAAAGTTTATTCATTTTTCGGTCAATCATATCAACACGGTAGAAAACGATTATCAACAGGCTAAGTTTGTCGTAGAGGGACTTGTGAAGAGTAGCGGTTTGCAATATATTATCTTCAAGCCGACGATCATTTTTGGCGAAAACAGCCCGCTTGATTACCTGATCGATAGTTTATTGGCAAAAACGGCTCTTTTTAAGTTTTGGAGGGACGACGCGCGAATAGCGCCTATTCATATTTTTGACGTCGTATCAAACGTGGGCTACGCGCTTAAAAACGACGAGTGTTGGAATAATACCTATGCGCTTTGCGGCCCCGATATGATGGGTTTCGAGGAGATTTTGACGCGCCGCGCAAGGTTTGGCAGACCGCGATTTTTAAGCGTCCCGATGGCGATGGCGAGGCGATCGTTTCTTAATCTTAAAAACGCCGGATCGCCGCCGCGTCATTTGCGGCTTTTGCTTGATTGGGTGAATACGGACGATAGCCTAAACCGATCGCGCGAGCCGCTTGTAGAACCGCAATTTTCCTATAAACGCAGAGGTTATGGTTATGGACTATAAAGAAACCCTTTTTTTACCGCAAACAAAGTTCGCTATGCGCGCCGATTTGGCGCAAAACGAGCCGCAACGATATAAGCGTTGGATTGATAGCGACGTCTATGAAAAGATGAAAAAAAAGCGCAAAGGCGCGCCAAAATGGACTTTACACGACGGCCCTCCCTACGCCAACGGCGCGATTCATATCGGACACGCGCTTAACAAAATCCTAAAAGACGCGGTCGTTAAGTTTTACTATTTTCAGGGTTACGATACGCGCTTTACGCCCGGTTGGGACTGCCACGGACTACCGATCGAACAGCAGGTGGAAACCGCGCTTGGCAAAGACAAAAAAAGCCAAACGAGCAAAGCCGAGATACGTCGTCTGTGTAGGGAACACGCCGCAAAATACGCGCAAATCCAAAAAGAGGGCTTTATGAGTTTGGGCGCGATCGCCGATTGGAAAAAGCCCTATATCACTATGGATTTCAAGTTTGAAGCCGAAATCTACAAAGAGCTAACGCGCGTCGCCAAAGCGGGTTTGCTCGTCGAGCGTAAAAAACCCGTCTATTGGTCGTGGGCGGCGCAATCGGCGCTTGCCGAAGCCGAAGTGGAGTATCAGGACAAGCAGAGCGATTCGATCTACGTCGCTTTTTCTTTGACTAGCCAAAGCGCCGCTAAATTAGGCGTTCAAAGAGCCAAAGCTATTATTTGGACGACCACGCCTTGGACGTTGCCCGCAAACGTAGCGATCGCCCTTAGCGCGAGCGCAGCCTACGTTTTAACCGACGACGGCTTTATCGTCGCCAAAGATCGCTACGACGATCTGATCGCCCAAGAGGTAATACAAGGCGCGATTGTTAAGGAGTTTTCAGGCGCGGTTTTCGAGCGTTTAGAGGCGATCAACCCGTTGAATAACCGCAAAAGCCTTCTGATACTAGGCGATCACGTTAGTATGAAAGACGGAACGGGACTTGTGCATACCGCGCCCGGACACGGCGAAGAGGATTATCGCGTAGGTTTACTTTACAATCTAGCGATTCTCGCGCCCGTCGATGAAAAAGGCTGTTTTGATCAGAGCGTCGTAAGCGAAAATCTACTGCCCGATCCGCAAAGTTTTGTCGGAACGCACGTTTTCAAAGCCAACGAGATTATTATCGAAAAATTAGGCGCGGCGATCCTAAAAAAGAGCAAGATACGCCATAGCTATCCGCACTGCTGGCGAACGCACACGCCCGTTATCTATCGCGCCACAAGGCAGTGGTTTATCGCTATGGACAAGCCGTATCTAAACGGCAGAACGTTGCGCGAGGTCGCGCTGGAGGCGATCGAAAGCGTAAAGTTTTATCCCGAAAGCGGACGCAACCGCCTAAAAACGATGATCGAAACGCGCCCCGATTGGTGCGTTTCGCGTCAGCGCGATTGGGGCGTGCCGATCGCCTTCTTGCGCGATAAGGCAAGCGGCGAAATCTTGCTTGATAGTCGCGTTTTGGACAAAACCGCCGCGATCTTTGAAAAAGAGGGGTGCGATAGCTGGGTTACGCGCTCGATCGCCGATTTTTTAATCGAAGGCTACAATCCAGCCGACTACGAAAAGACGATCGATATTCTCGACGTTTGGTTCGATAGCGGCTCGACGCAATCGGCGGTTTTGCGAAGCGGCGATTACGACGCGGGATCGGCGCCTGCGGATATGTATTTAGAAGGAAGCGATCAGCATCGCGGCTGGTTTCAAAGCTCGCTTTTGGTTTCTTGCGCCTCTCGCGGCGAAACGCCCTACAAAACCATACTCACGCACGGATTTACCGTCGACGAGAAGGGCGAAAAGATGAGTAAATCCAAAGGCAACGGGGTCGATCCAAACGACGTCGTTCGCAAGATGGGAAGCGAGATTTTGCGGTTATGGGCAGCGACTAGCGATTATAGCGCGGAGGTCAAGATCAGCCAAAATATCCTAAATCAGGTCGCCGATCAGTATAAAAAATTGCGCAACACCTTCCGTTTTATGCTCGCCAATATCGAGGATTTGCAAACCTTAACGCCGATCGAAAAGCTAGGCGCGGTCGATCGTTGGATTCTTAGCCTCGCAAAAAGCGCGTGCGACGAGGCGTTAAGCGCGTGTAAGGTATACGACTTCGCAAAGGCTTTTCACACGATTCATAGCTTTGTCGTCGTTCGTCTAAGCGGCGTTTATTTGGATATGATCAAAG
This sequence comes from Helicobacteraceae bacterium, assembly GCA_031273735.1. Classification (GTDB taxonomy): domain Bacteria; phylum Campylobacterota; class Campylobacteria; order Campylobacterales; family SZUA-545; genus JAIRNH01. The sequence continues at coordinate 5,999 of JAISRI010000087.1, read as the reverse complement.
ATCGAATCTATTGCGATCCGCTTCATTCGTCCCGCCGCCGTTGCGCTCAGACGACGCTTTTTTATATTGCGCGGACGCTTCTGACGCTAATCGCGCCCGTTTTGACCTATACTGCCGACGAGATCGTCGAGTTTGCCCCGAAGATATTAAAAGACGAGGGCGAAACCATTTTTGATCTGACGCATAAAGATATTCCGCCGATCGGAGGCAATCAAAAGTTGGATTTCGCGCCGCTTTTAGCGCTACGCGAGCGATTTTTCGCGTTAATCGACGCATTGAAAAAAGAGGGCGCAATCAAGAACACCTTAGAGCTTGGCGTTTTGATTGAAGCCGATTTTAAGCTTGAAGCGCCGTTAGAAGACGTAACCGATTGGTTAAACGTCTCTTGGGTTAAAATTGGCGGCTTGAAAGAGGCTAACGCGATCGGCGCGATCGAAAGCGCCGCGATCGTTAAAAGCGGGTTGCATAAATGCCCGCGTTGCTGGAAATATATCTCTGCGGCGCAAGACGAGCCGTGCGATCGTTGTAAAGAAGCGTTGAAAGAGGCGAAAAATGTTTAGTCAGAGCGTGCCGATTTGGCTTAACGTCGTTACCACTATCGCCGTTTTGCTCTTTTGGAGCGGCGCGTATTTAACTATCAAGCGTCTAAAAAACCGCTCCGATCCGCCGTTAACATAGGGTAAAACGTTTTCGCGTTTTAGCCCTACGAAGCGTCGGCGGGATTATTTGAGCGTTTGGATATACTCGGCTACCTTCTCCATATCGCTTTCGCTGAACGGAGCCATATTGCCTTTCATCATAGCGCCCATTCCGTAGGAGCTTCTCTGTCCCGCTTTGTAGCCTTTAAGAGCTTCGACAATCTGCTCTTTGCTTAACTGCGTCAAAGGGGTGGCGTTTTTGCCCGGCGGATATGGTTTTTCCGCCTTTTGCCCATGACATGCGGCGCAAGTCCTAAATAGCGTAACGCCGTCTTTAGCGGCGGCTACGGGCGGCTTGCTCGGAGTCGTCGCGGCTGGTTGTTGCGTAGCCGCAGGCTGTTGCGCGGGTTGTTGAGCCGCGCTCGGCGTAGTCGGTTGCGCCGCAGGCGTCGACGGCTTTGTCGGTTGAGCGCTCGCGGGAGCGGACGAAGCCGCCGATTCGCTCTTTTTGCTATCGCAACCGCCGCTTATTAAAGCTACGATCGCAACGCCTAGAGCCGTAAAAACAACTTTTCTCATAGAAATCTCCTTGCGTTGTTTTGGAAAAGCCGCATTATATTCGCTCTAAGCTGACTTATAAACTTAAAAGCCAAAAAATGGAGGTCTTTATTGAGGCGAGCGCTAATAAAAAGCCGTCCGACCCGCAAAACGAGGCGAACGGCAAGAAACGTTAGAAGGCTTTTATATGAGCGGCGACGGTCGCTATCTCGTCGTCGGTAAACTTCCAATTATTCATATTGCCCTTCATCATAGCGCCCATACCGAGTTTATTTCTCGTTCCAGCTTTATACTCTTTAAGAGCGGTAACGATCTCCTCTTGGCTTAACGTCGTAATAGCTACGCCCTTATTCGGCGGATATGGTTTTTCCGCTTTCAATCCATGACACGAAATGCAAAACTTGTAAAGCGTCGCGCCGTCCCTACCGCTTGACGCGGCGACGCTCGGAGTTGTAGCGGTTGGTTGTTGCGTAGCCGCGGGAGTCGTAGCGCTCGGGGTTGTCGCCGCGGGCTGTTGCGCTGGTTGCGTAGCCGCAGGTTTTGGCTGCGTTGCGGGTTTAGGTTGGGTCGCCGGCTTTGGCTTCGCGGCTGGCTTCGGTTGCGTCGAAGCGGGCTTAGTCGCCGGTTTCGGCTTGGTAGCCGCAGGTTTTTGTTGCGTCGAAGCGGGTTTAGTCGCCGGTTTTGGCTTGGTAGCCGTCGGTTCTTGTTGCGTCGAAGCGGGCTTGCTTTGAGCGTTCGTCGGTTTCGACGACGACGGGGTCGTTTGCGGATTTGCCGCTATCGCTACGCTTGCGAAAAGAAACGCCAACGCCACTAATGTTCTTCTCATACTTATGAAACCTCCTTGGGATATTTTGTTATTGTAACCGCCGCTTCCTTATTCGGCGGTTTTAATTGGTTAAAATAACTCTTTTTCTTAAGCAAAAGGCGACGTATGGACAAAGCTCTTTTTCTCGATCGCGACGGCGTTATAAACGTCGATTACGGGTATATCGTTTCAAAAGAGCGGTTCGTATTTTGCGAAGGGATTTTCGAGCTCTCGCGCTTGGCGCGCGATCGCGGCTTTAAGATCGTCGTCGTTACCAACCAATCCGGCATAGCCCGCGCTATGTATAGCGAAGAGGAGTTCAAAACGCTTACCCGTTGGATGTTAAAAGAGTTTTTCGATCGCGACGCTCCGATTAGCGGCGTTTATTATTGCCCGCACGCGCCAGAGGATAATTGCGAATGTCGCAAGCCAAAAAGTGGAATGTTCAAGCAGGCGATTGACGATTTTCATATCGATCCTTCGCAATCGTGGATGATCGGCGACAAGATGAGCGATATGGACGCGGCGATCGGCGCGGGAGTAAAAAACCTCGTCCTATTAGAGAATAGTTTGACGGGGAATACGGAATTGATCGCGAGGCGTAAAAACCTATTGGATACAATCGTATATTTCAAAAAGGCGGCTAGATGAAATACTCAAATATCGACCTTAACGGCAAAACGATTTTGATCACGGGCGGCGCGGGCTTTATCGGCTCAAACTTGGCGCTTCACGTTCAAGACAACTATCCAAAGGCGAAAGTCGTCGTTTTCGACGCTTTTGTTTTGGGACATCACAAAAACCTGCGCGGTTTCAAAGGCGAAACGATCGGCGGCGACATAACAAACCCGCTCGATTTAGAGCGGTTAAACGACTACAAGTTTGACTATATCTTTCACGAAGCGGCGATCTCCGATACGACCGTAGCCGATCAAAAGCTCGTTCTTCAGACCAACGCCAACGCCTTTAGCGATATTTTAAAGATCGCCAAAAAACACGACGCGAAGGTCGTCTACGCCTCTAGCGCGGGCGTCTATGGCAACTCTCCCGCTCCAAACAAGGTTGGCGAAGGCGAAAACCCCGAAAACGTCTATGGCTTTTCAAAGTTGGCGATGGATAGTTTGGCTATGCGCTTTGCAAACGAAAGAAATATGACGATCGTCGGCTTGCGATATTTCAACGTATATGGTCCCCTTGAGATTTACAAGGGCAAAACCGCGTCGATGATCCTGCAACTTGGTTTGCAGATTTTAAGCGGCAAACGCCCCAAACTCTTCAAATGGGGCGAACAAAGGCGCGATTTCGTCTATATCGAAGACGTAATCCAAGCCAACATTAAAGCGCTTGGAGCGAACAAGTCGGGCGTTTATAACGTGGGAAGCGGAGAGGCAAGAGAGTATAACGAGATTTTTGGCAATATGACAAAAACCCTTGAGCGCGACATCGAAGTCGAATATATCGATAATCCTTGGAATTTCTTTCAGCGCCATACCGAGGCGGATATTTACGCTACAAAAGCCGCGCTGGGCTACAAGCCGCGCTTTAACCTAGAAAAGGGGATCGGCTCTTACGCCCCGTATATTGTAAAGATTTACGAGTCGGAGCTTAAATGAGGCGTTTGGCAAACGTCGCGCCGCGCGCGTTGGTCGTCGGCGATCTAATGTTGGACGTTTATCTGTGGGGCAAAACGAACAGAATCAGTCCCGAAGCGCCCGTTCCCGTCGTCGAGGTCGGAAAAACAAGCGTCGTTTTGGGCGGCGCGGGAAACGTGATCGGCGCTATGTTGGCGCTGGGCGCAAAGGTCTTTGCGGCGGGCGTAATCGGAGACGATCGAAGCGGCGCGGAGTTAAAGGCGATTTTAGAAAACAGCGGCGCGGATTCGATCGGGCTAGTCGAGCAACGCGGGCGCAAAACGGGGCGCAAAACCCGCCTGATGGCTTCGCATAGGCAGATCGTCCGTTTCGATAGCGAAAGCGTCGAACCGATTTGCGCGCAGAGCGAAGAGGCGCTTAAAGCGGCGATCGAAAATAGCCTGCCGCTAATCGACGTCGTTTTATTAAGCGACTACGGCAAGGGCGTTCTGACAAACGATCTAACGCAGTTTGCGATCGGTGCGGCAAGGGCGCTTGATAAAATGATCCTAATCGATCCGAAGGGCGCGGACTACTCAAAATACAGAGGCGCCACGCTGATCACCCCCAACCGTAAAGAGGCGGGAGAGGCGATTGGCGGCGTTTTAGGCGATCTTGAAAGCGTCGCGGCGGCGGGCGCGAAATTGCGGCGCGATTTGGCGCTGGATTACGCGATTATCACGTTATCTGAAGACGGTATGACGGTTTGCGGCGAAATAGAGTCTCACTTTCCCACGCAGGCGCGAGAGGTCTATGACGTTACAGGCGCGGGCGATACGGTTTTGGCTTCGCTTGGCTTCGCGCTGGCGGCTGGTATGACGATCGCGGAAGCGGCGCATTTCGCAAACGTTGCCGCCGCCGTAGCGGTCTCTAAAATCGGCGGCGCATCGGTAACGATCGACGAGATTTTAGCTTACGAATACCGCCATTCGATCAATCAGAGCCAAAATAAAATCGCGCCTTTGGAGGTTGTAGCGCTGGAAGCCGAGAAGCTAAAAAAGAGCGGACGGAAGGTAGTATTTACAAACGGCTGTTTCGATCTGTTGCATCGCGGACACATCGAGTATTTGCGAAAGAGCCGTGAAGAGGGCGACGCGCTGATCGTAGGGCTAAATAGCGACAAAGGCGTTAAAGCGTTAAAGGGAGAATCGCGCCCGATCGTTTGCGAAGAGGATCGCGCCTATACGCTTTCGTCGCTCTCTTTTGTCGATTACGTCGTAATTTTTGACGATCCAACGCCAATCGAGCTTGTTAAGGCGATCAAACCCGACGTTTTAACAAAAGGCGGCGATTATAAGGATAAAAAAGTGATCGGGAGCGAATATGCAAGAAAGGTCGTTTTGGTCGATCTAGTCGAAGGGCGATCGACAAGCGAAACGATCGCTAAAATAATCGCTTGCGGAGGAGAAAAATGAGAAAAATTTTGTTCTTTTTTGTATTTGCGCTCGCGCTATTCGCGCAAAAACAATCGATCGCGATCGACGTTAATAACGAGGATTTAGAGGGTAGCTACGAACTGTTTTCGCCAATCGGCGAGGACGCTAATTTGTATTACGGCTTTACGGTTTTGCGCGGCGCGGACGAATACGACAAAATGCGCGTATCGGGGAGTTTTCATATTAAAGCGATCGGCTTAACGCCGCTGGACGGACTCGCCGTTGGAATCGGATTAAAAGTCGCCATGGCGTATACCGACGATAACGAAGAGGACGAATACACCTTCGCCGCGCCCTTGCACGTAGGAGCGATCTACACCCTTCCGATCGCGGTAAAAACGCATATTGCGGCGCTATTCGACTTCGCGCCGACCGCGCTATGTTTTAACGACTGCGATCGATATACGCAATTAAGATTTGAAGCTGGAATCGAGCCGATCGAAGGCGGTATGATCTTTGGCGGTTGGCGCAAAATAGAACTGCGCGAAGAGGGCTGGAAATACGAGCTAAATAAAGCGGCGTATATTGGCGTTCGCATAAGTTTTTAACGTTAAAAAAAGCGTAATATGAAAGAGATTATTAACAAGGAGATTAAAGCGCATTTAGAGAGTTTCGCGCTTGTAGAAAATTTGATTCAACCGCTGGAAGAGGCGGCAAAAATATGCGTAGAATCGCTAAAAAACGGCGGCAAGATTTTGCTCTTCGGCAACGGCGGAAGCGCGGGCGACGCGCAGCATATCGCCGCCGAGCTAACGGGGCGCTACAAGAAAGAGAGAAAAGCGCTTGCGGCGATCGCGCTTACTACCGACTCTTCGGCGCTAACCGCGATCGGCAACGATTACGGCTTTGATCGCGTCTTTGAACGGCAAGTCGAAGCGCTTTCGCGAAATGGCGACGTCGTAATAGGCATATCGACGAGCGGGCAAAG